>JBHLOG010000079.1:0-15231 GCA_048940765.1 Promethearchaeota archaeon
TACACGATTGCTATCATTTACAGTTAACTTTTCCTTTTTTTCACCAGGTCCGATGGTAGACATGAAATATAAAGTCAGCTTCTTTCCTGCGGAAGGAGTTTTAGCAGCGGGAGTTTTAGATTTTACGGGTTCGTCCATCCCTAAATCCTCATCAAATTCATCAAAACTCATTCACATCACTTTTTTATTTTAAATTTTTAAATTTTTTTTAAATTTAATAAAAAGACATAAAATTAGTATTATAAAACCAATTGGAATGATTTTGAAGTATTTTAATTTTTTTAATAAAATAACTTTGAGGATTCATGTGAAAAAATATTAGGACGATAATAGAAAAAAAAATTAGACTTTATATGGAGAATTAAATTTTCCCTCTAAATATTCATTAAAATTATTTAAAAAACAAAGTAGCTCAATAAATATTATCATATTGATCTAACTACTATTACAAATCAAAATTTTTATGTATGGAGAAATTACAGGAATTCTTACAGGAATATTTTTTGCACTTTCATTTGTGCTAGCGAGAAAGATTGAAAATGAAGCTAGACCAATTTTTCAAAATGCTATACGATCATTAGTTGGATTCTTAACTTTTTTTATAATTTGTCTTTTTTTCGGTGTCATTTTAGAAATATTTTCACTTCCGATAATAATTGTGTCTCTATTAATAATGAGTATTACATTTACTGTTATTTTAGGAGATACCGCATATCTTTACTCTCAAAAAATTTTGGGACCTACTAAAGCTCTTGCCATTACAACTACTACCCCATTTTTTACTATTTTATTTGCTCTCTTTTTCCTAAATCGTCAATTTTCATTAAAAATAATTTTCTCCGCAATTTTGATTGCAATTGGAGTTATAATAATTACAGGAAAAGATATCAAAACAAATAACAAGAGTTATTCAAATTCTATTCATAATTCAAATTTTAAAGGTCAAAACGAATTAAGGCATAAGTTTTATCTTAAAACTCTAAAAGGTTCGTTTTGGGCGCTTTTTACCGCAATTTCATGGGCAACAGGTATTGCATTATCGGATTATTCGATTTCTCAAGTGGATCAAATATTAGGATTAGGAATATTGAGTACTATGATTGCTATGATGGTAAGGTTTCTTTTTGCCTTTTTATTTTTAAGCGCAGTGGCATATATAGAAGAGAAACGAAAGCCTTTACCTAAAAGTCGAACTACTTGGAAAATTTTAATTATCTCCGCTATACTAAGTTATTCAATTGGTAGTTTATTTTTTGGAGAAGCTGTTCATACAGCTGGTGCCACATTTATGTCTTTAATTTCTACAGCAATGCCATTATTTACCATTCCCTTTTCTTATTTAATAAATAAAGAAAAATTGTCTAGAAAAGGATTTCTAGGAGTAATAATTACTTTAGTAGGCGTTCTATTGATTTTATTCTGAATAAATCTTCAATAAAAAAAATTTATTTCAGAAAAAAATATGGATGAATATAGAAAATTATACCCAAAATCTTGGAAATTTTTAAATTAAAGAAATTAAAGAAAATACTATGAATAGATTGGAAACTGAAAAAAATCTCAAAAATATTGAAAGAGAAAAAAATTCTATTAAAAAAGCTATTATGGATTATTATCATGAAGGTCATGTTAAAAGTGATCCAGAACTTTATAAAAAGATTCTTCATGATAAATGGAAATTTTTTCTATTCGATGAAAATGAAAATCTAAGAATAGTTGATAAAGAAGAATATTTGTCTTGGTATTCTCCTGAAAAGCTTAACGACAATTTAAGATGGAGTACTGAATTCTATTACATTGATATTACTGGAAATGTTGGAGCTGTTAAACTCAAACTTGAATGTGAGGAAGTGGGCTATATAGATTACTTTAATTTAATGAAAATTAATGGTAAATGGTGGATTGTCCATAAATTATCCCATAAACTTAAATAAATTAAAATAAATTCTTTTTTTTGAATTATAATTTATATTAAATAAGATAAAATTCTTCGTCTTAGAGTTGTTTTCGTAAATTTAGAATTCTTTTTTCTAATTTTTTTATTTTTTGATCAGCTCCATTTGAGCCAGAGAAATCTTCAAGAATTTTGATTGCCTGCTGATAATAATTTATAGCATTGATATAATCTTTTCTTTTCTCTGCTTTTTCTCCCGCTTTTATAGCGTAATCAAGATCAACCTCTTTAATCTTTTTGTCAAGCTCTAAAACCATAAATGATATTCTACCAATTTCTTCTTTCAAATCGAAGCCCGTTGCTAAAAAGAGAGCCTTCTCATATTCTCTCTGTGCTTCTTTATATATTAAAGCTTTTTCCGCAGTTTCACCTTTTTTAACATAAGAGTTGATAGATATTATGACTTCATCTAAGCTCATATGCTTAGCTTTTTCTTTTAATTCGTTTATTGCATCATCATTCGCAATAATTGGAGAAATCAACTCATTATAAGCAATTCTAGTTGCTTGAGATTCTTTAAATTGTAAAATATTGGTTTCTGCAGTTTCAATTGTCGTTGGATAAATTATATTTAACTGTAAAAGTTGGTAGATTTCATAGAGAATAATATTTGCTTCAATATTAACAATCTTTTGAACTTGATCAATTAGATTAATAATAAAAAAGAATTGTTTTGAAGCTAGTAATTTTTTTGCAAAATCTATGATAGCTTTTTGAATTGGATTTCTTTTAATTTCTTCTAATTTATCTGGTAAAATTGTATGTGCTAGAACCATGGGGAAAACTAATTTGATATTGAAAGTATCTACAATAAAATCAATTGTATCTTCAAAATCAAGCATTCCAACATTAACAAGCCTCTCAAGTCTGTCTAAATATCGACTTTCATAGTTATTTAAAAACTCAGATACAAGGGTTTTGAGACTATCAGAAGCCTTATGATCTAATACTAGACAGATCCTAAGGAATTCTCCATTTTTCAGTAAAATATTAAAAGTTTCATATTGAAATTCATAAAACTTATGACTTTTTTTATCAGTTGCATTATTTTCTGAGGCGCTTCCTGATTCAGAAAAAGTAATATTTGCTTGTATAAATCCTGTTAACAATTCTGTATTTACACCTGCTCCTGAAATAGGATAATCTATAACAGGTAATCCAATTTTTGTCATTAATAGAATATGTTTTACATTTAATACATCTAAGAATTTTTGCCAGATTAAATCTCGAAACATTTGAAGACGTTTTTCTTCTGAATCAATCCAGGTAATTTTTATATTAGGGTTAACATCTAAACCTAATTTTGTAAGTTGGGCTGTAACACATTCTTTACAAAAATTGGGATACTTATCACAACTATTATTATCCCATCCACAATTAAATCCTATTCTACTAATTTGGAAATAAACCATTTAAATCAGTAATATTCATTCTGTTGTAATTTTTTTTTAAAACAAAATCTAGAGAATTTTTAAAGAGTGTTTAATTCACCTTCAGCTAAATTATAATTTGAAAATTTTTAAAATTTTAGAATCTTCTGAGAATGTATGATAATAGAACGTAATAATAATAATTTAATCTAAGTAGTCTAGATTTCAGACAAAAATTATTATCACGCCTATTCAGAAAATTCATAATTATTTGACTTATATTTACTATACAAAAATTGTCATATTTCAAAGTAATTTAGAGAAATCCTAGAAGAACTCTCTTCTAGGATTATGATATGGAAAGTTTCATCCTTTAATTCATTACATGGGTATTAGTTTCTATAAGACTTAATTTTTGTTTTAACCTGGTCTCTGTTCGTTTTGAAGCGACCATAATTTGAAAGCTTAAGTCTTTTTTATAGAGATTAGCACTCTTCATTATTTTTTTAGCAGTAACCATTTTAACAGAATTATCTTTAATTTCTGTTCCATTAAAAATAGGAAGTTCTGAAAATTTTTTTACTAATTCTTCATTTAATTCATCTGGTAATACATCAGATCTATCTCTAACTGCAGTATGGATTATTTCTTCTAATTTATTGTAGATTTCTCTCTTACTATACTGACAAAGCATGCATTTTGAACATCTATTTTTAAAAATATTTAAAATAATTAAACCAATAAGGTATTTGAAATTTTGAATTAATGTATCTCTATCTATATTTCCAAATTCTTTGATATATTCCTGGGCATAAGTCTCAGATTCATTGTATAGGTTAGAAAAAAACTTTGCTCTATCAAAGTACGCTGGTACGATACAAAAAATTCGAGTAAACCAAAAAGGTTTAATACCTAAGGGTGGTTCTTCATAGAATTTATAATAAACCAATCTCCCTTCTCTTTCTGTATATAAAGTGGATTCCTTCTTTAACATATTTAAATACGTTGAAGTAGTCGAACGCGCAATATCTTTAAAATACTTCTTATATTCATCCTCAACTTTTCTAGTGGTAATTTTACCTTTTCCTTTTAAAAATGATTTTAAAAAAATACCTAAAATTCTATTTTCATGAAGTTGTCCGGTCTTTATTTGTTGTTCTTCTGCTTCATCTTCTCGGAATTGGTATAAATGTGTTATTTCTGGGGCAAGATCCTGAATAATATCATCTAGAAGCTTAAATTCAGAGACCTCAGTTTCTGCACTTTCTGATTTAGTACTTTTTAATAAGAGATTTTCGATATTGACCTCTTCTTTTTCATTTTCTAACAATTTAAAAATCTCGTTTTAAAGTATATTTTAGATATTCTAGACTTAATCTATATTAAAATTCAATTCATATATAGATTCTTAATTCGGACTTCATGTGAACTTCATACTTTAGTATGAATTTTTAATACTATATATTGAATTTATATAAGAGAATGAATTAATATATATAAAAAAGATAAGTTTGTAATTATTCATGAGTAGAACTAAAGAAATTACATATCCTCCAGAAGATATCCTAAATCCAATAGATGGAAAGACAAACTATGAATATATAATTCTTTGGATGTTGAACGCGAATGATTTATGTCATTGGAGTGATTTTACAGTAGAAATTAGTGGATCGACTTTACATGGTTACTTAAAGAAACTTTTAAATAAAGGGTATATTGAACGACCTGAAAGAAATCAATATCGAATAACAGTAAAGGGTAGAGATCGGTTTAGTGAAGTAACCTATGATCGAAAATTGGGAAAAAGAAAATTAAGACATCCTCCAAAGGTTGTTCTTAAGAGACGAAATTATGATCATTGGATTTTATGGATGCTCTCTAATAATTACTCATGTAAGTGGTCAGATTTTAAACAAGAACCACTTTCGATTAATCAATCCTCGTTATCTAGTACTCTAAATATGTTAATGGATAAGCAATTTATTGCTAAAATCAATAAAGAATATGTGATTACTTCTACAGGAAAGATTGAGTATCTTAGAATTTTGAAATTATATGATTTAGATCGTCAATCCATTTTAGAACAAGAGAGCAAAAGAATTGAAGAAATTACTGAAAAGACAAAGAAATTTTTTAAACAAAACAAAATTGAAATCGCAGAACTTAAATTTAGATATCTTGATCTTGTTTTGAAACTACCCTATTCAAAAGTAAAAACAGTATTAAAAGAGGAGCAAGATTTTAACAAAATTTTATTATTCCTTGCGATTAATCATCCAGATAATTATCCAAATTATATTTCACCAAAAGAATTTTCGGAAAAATACAATATTGATAGAATAGCACTTAATTATTACATAAACGAGATAGTTAATAATCAATTTTTCCAAATAGAATTCTTTAAGCTAGAGGATGATCAAGACAGAATTTATTATTTTCAAAAAAATGAGCCTATTGAAAAATTACTTAATGCTACTGTTGAGAAACATATAACAAAAATCACTTATTTGAATAAATTTCAAAAAAGTCCTACTATTAATATTGATCAATTATTAGAGAAGATAATCAAGGATATCAGTAATAATATCTTTCATATTGGCTTGAAAGAATCACTAAGAGATTTTTTACCAGATTATATAAAAAATTCAGCATATAAGATCGAATCGGAAAAAAAATTAATTGATGGGGAGGCAAAATTAGAAGGATTTGTGTGGCAAAATATTTTTGAAGAATTTCAAAGCTTTGAACCATCAACATCAGTCAATAATGATGATTTAGATGAATATTATTATACATTGGATAAACAAATCTTTGAAGTTTTAGAAAATATGTTTATCTCAAAACTGAATTTTCTTACAATTGAAGAATTTAAAAATACAGCTAATCTTAAAAAAGTAAAGATTCTTGATGATTATATCAAATTAATGTATAGAAATAAAATATCAAGCGCAAAAAGTCTATATAAAAATACTTTATTCGAATTAGATGAAATTCAGAAATTAATATTAAATGATATTCTTGTAACTGAAGAATATAATTTTTTAGAGTCTATTGAGATTACAACAGAACTTATTAGGAAATTTCCATCAAACTTTATTGGTTATTTATTACAATCAATTACTTACTTTCTAATTGATGATTATGAAAACGCATTAGAAGTTATCGAAGAGGGATTTAAAACTGCACCTAATATCCTTCTACTTTGTCAAAAAGCGCAAATATTTATTAAAACTATGAAACAGGAAGATATATTAAGTGAAATTAATGAAGCATTGTTGAATCACCCACATCATATTTTATTATTACGAATTAAATATGTGCTTATTCTTACTCATACTTTTAATAATTACCTAAGAAGTGGAGATGATCCCTTAAATATTATAAATACTGCTATAAAAATACGCCCTAATGATAAAGAATTATTAGTTTTAAAGAGTTTATACTACTTTTTGACAAATAAATATAAAGAAGGAAAGGAACTTCTGATTAAAGAAATAGGATTTAATATATTTAAAAAAGATCCTAAGATAGATATACCTGCTTTTTTTCTTTTAGTTTTTTCTTATACAGCTCGAGGTAAAATCGATAAAGCTTTTAAGATTGCTAATCAGTTAAATGACATTTATCCAAATCATCCAATATCATACCTAACAAAAGTAATTATAATTGGATATAATTTAATTTATAGATTTAAATTTCAAGATGCTGATATTGATAAATTTAAAGAATTAATTGAAAAAGCTATCTCACTTGAGCCTCTTAAATATAACAAAGTTAAGTATCTTCTATTTCAAGCACGAGTATTTCATGAAATTAAGTATGAGGGATCAATCAATATAATTGATAAAGCAATTGAGATAATTCCTACATTATCAAAACTTTATACTACTAAAGCTTACTTTTTAATGACTAATGGTAAAGAACTTGAAGCTTTAGATTTAATTGATAAGACAGTTCACAAAAATCCTAATTTAAAATATATACTTAATTTTCAAAAATCTTTTATCCTTTTTGGAATGAAAAAATATGAAGAATGTTTGAAAATTTTAAATGATCTCCTAAAAACACACCCAAATGCTATTAAATTACTAAATAATAAAGCTATATTCTTAGCTTTTATGGGCAAAAAAAATGAAGCTATTGAAACTGTTGAATATTTAATAAGTCTTAATCCAAATTTGGGAAACTCATATGATACATACGGGGAAATTTTAATGAATTTTAAAGATTATGAGAATGCAATTAAAAAATATGAACATGCATTAAAAATAGAATCACTAGGGGGTTTTACTTTTCAAACCTGTGCAAAATTAGGTTTGTGTTATCAGAAGTTAAAAAAGTATGATCAGGCTCTTAAATATTTTGAAAAAGGTAAATTGCTGACAGAACGAATGATTCCTAGTGAAAGGGAACTTTATTTACATAAATCAGAAAAATATCTTTCAGAACTTAAGATGTTAATGAAAAAATCAAATGACCCTAACAATTTGAAAAACTGATTGTGATCTGATTGGTGTATCGATTCTTAAAATCCTTCAAGATTAATTCTGACTTTGGGACAATATTATCTGTTGATATTAGTTCATATGCCGAAGATTCTGACTTTAATAATTTAATTGAGGAAATAATGAATGAGATTGCGGATTCTGTCCAAAGAGGACACTTTCCGGATTATTTTTGGATTAAGGGAATCTCTGACTATAAAAAATATGCAATTTGTAAAGATATCATAAAACTGATCAAAGAAATTTATCCGAGCCAGAAAATTGGAATGAACTTAAATTGTGCACTTTTTCAAGGCGAAGATTTTGGGAACTACTTATATAATTGCGATTTAGTCGCAATAAATTTGAATAGTGTAGATTTATTGAATTTCTCCAAAATAAATAAATGTCCCGATTCTGCCAACCCAATAGAAATTTTAGATGGAATTAAAGAATTTAGAAGAAATTTTAATGGCAATCTTGGGATCTATGTTTTATTAATAAGAGGTGTAAATGATAACATTATAACTTTAGAGCAATTGAAGAAATATTTATTGGAACTTATGCCTGATCATTGTTCTATTAGCAATTACACTTTAAATGGTTTTAAACCTATATCAGAGGAGTTTAAAGAAAAAGTTAAAGAAAGTCTGAAAGATTTACCTTTCAAGGTTATTTATACTTTTGACTAAGAAATAAATCCTATATATATCAATATATATACATATATATCAGATTGTTTTAAATTAATTAATCTTTTAAAAAAAAAGAAAAGATAACTTTTAATCAAAACTTTTAAATATATAAATTTATATATTTTATTGAGTATAATAATATATTAATTGAAATCAAATAAATTTAATTTCAAAAAATGACTTTAAAAGAGTTATATGAAATTGTAATGACAATAATTGGGCTTTCTGGTTTAGTTGCTCTAGCTATTGTTATATTGGTTATTACAGGACTTTTTGTTTAAATATTTTATTAGTAAAGATTTAGCTTATATATTATGGAATTTTTTTTATTCAAAATATATAAAATATTTATGAATCTTCAATAGAATTTGAATTAAAAAACTACATTTGATAAATATGTTGTTTCAAATATTTAATCCAGATTGGTTAGAATCTTTAGACACATTCGAAGAAATTATGTGGTTTTTGCTATTTTACCTCATATTATTGTTAATAATGGCAATCTTCTTGAAAATCGCTTTAAGCTTTTTTAGTAAAGCCTCGCATACTGAATTCGGACAAGTGTTCCTAACTTCATTTTTAATTACCATAATCTTTGCTATAGTTTTTCTGTTTTTTGGGGGTTGGCTTGGATGGTTATTAGCACTAATACTTACATGGATAATTATTAGTCTACGGCATAATACAGGATTCCTAATTGCTATAGTTATAACAGTTATTGCTTTTTTAATATATGTCCTCGTTGTTATATTAATAGGAGCCTTACTTGATATAACTATTAATATCTTTCCCTTTTAATTCTTTTTTTCTATTAAATTCATACAAGCAATTATTAGGTTATTAATTAACAATAATAAATATTTTTTTAAACGGAATTAAGTTAATGTCTTTAAAGAAATTTTTGAGAAATCTAAGTAATTTGAATTTTTCATTTAACACAAAATATTACATGTTCTAAAGGCGTTTCAATTCCATATTTATGTAAATCATCTATATGATTTTCTATATACAATGGATCCACTGTCCAATTTTTTAATGCTTCAATAGCATCATTAAATTCTAAATGAAATCCTGTCTCAAAATACTTTACAGTAATATCTTTAAATCCTACTTTATGCATTAGAGCAGCCAATTCATCAGAGTATGGAGAAAACCAACCAGATTTTGGCTGAGATGTTTCCAAAGATTGAATATCTGCTTCAATAAATAATTTCTGTGGAATATTTTCATATACAGGAGAATATTCGGCATGAGCCATTTGACCATCTGTTTTCAAGACTCTATAAAATTCATTAAGAGCTTTTTCAAGTCCTATTCGATCAAGATCACAAAATAAATCATTTGAGAAAATGAAATCAACACTACTATTTTCAATAGCGTCAAGCTCTCTTACATCACCTTGTAGAACGATAATCGAATTTTGAAGCTTTTCTTGTTTTATTTTTTTCTTTAAAATATCTAAACTCTCAGAATATGAGCCAACTGAAAGATCGTAAGCTATTACTTTAAAATTTTTAATATATTTACTGATTTTTTGAGTAAAAGGAATGGTTAGTTGACCGTCGCCACATCCTGCCTCAAGGATAATAGATATCTCAAGATTAATGTTTTCTAAAATGAAATCTGCCAATCGTTCACGAATCTTTATAGACATAATCCACTGAAGAATATTCTTCCTTATTTTATAAGCTTTTTTAAATTAAAATCTAACAGTATTGTATTTCATGAGAATAATTAAAGCGCGACAAAAAAAATTTATTACCTAATTTTGTCAATAGGGTGTTTTAATAACCGTTTAATAGTTTTATTTAAATATAATTTCATTAAAACATAAATTGTTCATACTTAACAGTGTGAACGTCGAGAAGAGGTATTGTTACCTCAATACATTGGAACCGAAAGGTATTCAGTAGCGATATGAAAGAAAATTGTGTGTAAGAACACAATTAGAACTAAAATATAAACCATTAGGTTTATATTCGGTGTTCAATCTATCCAAATCGCAAGAATTGGAAAGGTTATCGAAAGATAACACCATTTATAGGATAGTAAAATATTTTATAAATGATATTTCTTTCAACGACGCTATTTGAATTATGTACTGAGTATCTCTTCATTATATGTGAAGAAAAACAATACTGTTGCAATGAACGCCCTCAGGTTTTCAATTGCAACTTCTCGTCCTTTCTTTATCTTCTACTATATTCTTACTATTTTATATTAATAGAGATTTTTTTGTTTCTAAATTGAAATTATCAAATAGAATTAAACTCAAAAGAAAGTTTTAATTAATTTTATTATTTTTTCAATCAATAAAATTTTAAAATTTTGTTAAAATTTGAAAAAATTACACTTTAGAGGATTTAATTCCAAGATAGATAAAATTCTTAGAAGAATACCTGTTTTTGGTAAATTATTTACTAGCTTATTCGGGATCTTTGAATTATATCTACTTGAATTATTTCGCAGAATTGATAAGAAATTTAATATCAATAGTTTTGGTATTATTAATAAATATATTATAAAGGGGCGTTGGGGAGGAAGAGTTATTCCTTTAAATAAAAATATTGATATTGATTCAAAATTTATCTCTTCTCAAGAAATTCTAGAAATTATATATCGTTCGAATGTCGCTGGGATTAGTTGGTGTTATTGTAGATCTGTTCAACGAAAATATGAAGAACCTAATTGCACTCATCCCTTATATACTTATATTCATCTTAGTTTTGGAAAATCACTTTATGAAATCCCTTACAAATCATATAATCTTAAAAAAGTATCAAAAAAAGAAATTGAAGATTTGTTAAAAGATTGTGATATAAGAGGATTGATTCATCAGTTAATTTATTTTCCAAATCCGCAATTTTATTACTTAATTTGCAACTGTTGTCCATGCTGTTGCGTGGTTTTAAATAAGTTTCTTAAAAATGGCGCTCCACAGATGATTAAGAGTGATTTTATAGCAAAGACAGACCTAAATACGTGTATAAATTGTGGCAATTGCGAAAACTGGTGTTATTTTAACGCAAGATTATTAAAAGATGGAAATTTATTTTTTAATTCTAGTAGGTGTTTTGGATGTGGCATCTGTGTCTCAAAATGTCCAAAAAATGCTATTAATTTAATTAAAAAAGAATAAAGCAATTAATTTATTTTAAAGAAAAGATAAGAAACATTTTAATATTATTAAAAAGTATCTATTCTATTTCAGTTCCACATTTTGGACATATTTTTACATCTTTCTCCATTTTATTCCCACAATATGGACAGAATCTGATTTCTGAACGATCTTCAAAAGGATATTCATTATTTAAATCTGATTTTGAAGATTTACTAACCGTATGAAGTAATGAAAATAAATGAGAAAAGAGTCCGGCATACCAAGACTGCTTAAGTTTTTCCACTCTAAAAATAGTACGTGCTAGTGGTTCTGCTTCAACTCTAATTAAAGATTGGTTTCCTTCTAATTCAAAAAAACTAATTCGAATCCGTTTTTTCCAATTTGGGTCATGACCCGTATTAGTCATCATTGTTCCTTGTTTCGCTTCAATGAATGTAGGAGGTGTTGATCTTTTAATTTTAGCTTTTCGTTGACTAGTTAACCACTGCATTGTTATTTCAAATGCTTTTTTACTATCAATTTTAAGATTTTCCTCATAAATTACTGAAATTCTCATGTTTAATCTTCAATTTTGCTATAATTTAAATAAATAAAGCGATTTGATATAATTTTTTCTTATTTAAATTGAAAATTTAGCGATTTAATAAAACGCATGAATAAAATAAAGAAAATTAATAAAAAAATTTAGCATCATTATTTACGAGTAGGTGGTTTAGTCAGAAACGCTAATATTGCAGCCGCTACTGACATAGCTCCCATTACTATAAACAAAATCAAATAACTCCCGAATGCTGTAACTAATAAATTCACACCTACTGCGCCAATAAAGCCTGCAAGGCCATATGATGTAAAAACCATTCCATAGTTAGGGCCTAAGTTCTTAGCCCCAAATAAGTCAGCAGTAGCTGTAGGAAATAAGCTAAAATTCCCGCCAAAGCAGAAATAGATTGCACAGGTCATTATCAGAAAATAAATTTCATTGAAGTTAGTTGTAAAGTAAATAAACAATAAAATTGCTTGTGTAGAAAACATCAATAGCATTGCTTTTTTATAAGTTATTAAATCGGCCATTTTACCCCATATTATTCTTCCAAGACCATTAAATAATGCTGCTAAACTACCTATTAGTACAAAGTCAGCTGTTCCAATAACATAAATAAAATTATCACCTGCATCAACTGTTTTTGCAAAGGAAGCATAAGATCCAATAACCATTAAGCCAGATATGGCACTTAATACAAAAGTTGCCCAAAGCATCCAAAATTGAGGTAGCTTTATTGTTTTTTTTCGCTCAAATTCAAGTCCAGATATTCCACTTTTCTCTGATGGGGGTGGTGGAATCCAACCTTCAGGTTGCCAACCTTCAGGCGGGTTACTTAATGTCATTGCCCCTCCAATAATCAGTATTAAATAAATAATTCCGAGAATAATAAACATCAAAGGAATATTTTGGGATACTGTAGAAACAAAATTAGGGTGATCAGTCTCTAGATTTGTAGGATTGGCAAGTGCTTTTATTATATAATTAAAAATAAATGATCCTGCTCCAAATCCCGCTACTGCAATTCCATTTATTAATCCTTTTTTATCTGGAAACCATTTGCTTGCCGATGCGATAGGGCATACATAACCAAAACCGATTCCCATTCCGAAAATGATACCATATGTAATTAATAATCCAAGAAAAGTGGTCATAAATGCTGATATTATAACTCCCCCACCCATTAAAACTCCTCCAAGAATGGCAATATTTCTTGGACCATATTTTTGTTGTAATTGTCCAGCAAAAATCATCGTTATAGCAAAAGACAGTAACCCGACACCAAATACATACACAGTTAATTCCTTCATTTCATTCAAATAGGGACTAATGAATATGGTAAGTGTACCCCAAGAATATATTGAACCCAAAGCAAGTTGGATCAGAATAGCTCCGATAACAACAATCCAACGATTTCTAACTTTTTGTTCCTCAGACATATTTCACTTCACATCAAAAATTTAATAAATTTAAGAATTGGTAAAAAGATAAAAAAGTTTTTCTAATATTTTAAAAATTAACTATTGAACTGTTTAATTATTTTCTTAAAATATCTCAAAATCTTTTCCTTGAGTTAAAAACATAGTTTAATAATATTTTATTCACAAGCTTTATATAAAACATAAGCTTAAATTGTAAATTATGAGGTTTATTTCTGGGTTAAAAAGTCTATCAAAAAGAATTCTCTTACTGATAATTGTTATGCTCTTCATTATTTCTTGGTTTTTATTCACTTTAAGCATTAATGTTATACCAAATAACACTTTTAGATTTATACTAATATCTTTTATAGGATTCTTAGCGGGATTCACTTTTGTACTCTTAATTTTATCACTATTTTTTGATATTGATAAAAGAGGAAAGGTTCTTGTAATAATTGCACTAATTTCGACAATTCCAGTTATGTTTATTTTTAGTGGAATTATTGAATGGTTTTTTTCTTTCTGCCTAATAGCTAATCTTATTTTAACGGCTTTTTTTGCATTTAAATTTTGTAGAGACTCTTCTATAAAAGTTGATGATTATTTGTATAATAAAAAAAATTCTAGAAAATTTACACGAATAATAGAGTTCTTACTTTTTGGATTATTGAATTGGTGGTTTATATCAATAACTATAAGATATTTTGCTAGTTTTAGTCAACCAGGAATTCAACGCTTAGCACAAGTCTTCTTTGTTCTCTTTTTAATACATTTGATACTAATAGTTTTTGTCTTAATTAGATTACTCTTTATACAAAAATTAGCTGCTTTTATTTCCTTTTTCAATTTATTGACATTTTTTTATGTTATTTATCTATTAGTTAGTCTATGGGCTGATTTCATATTCATAGATAGTGTTGGATACGATTTTTTCTCATTTTTTATTGATTTACTTTTATTTATTTATATTATAGGCTCGATCTATGATAGAGTTGATTATATAAAGAAAGTACTTATAATTTTTGGAGCAGACACAATTGCTTTATTTTTAATTTTAATGAAACTTGTTGTTCAAGTTATTAGTATTAAGCAAGAATTCATTACATCGGAAGAATTTATTATAGGTCAAGTACAAATATTATGGATTTTCTTTGCAATATTTACTCTATTAGTTGGCATATATACTATTTTTAAACATAAAGAAGGCAAAGGCTAATATCATTTTAATTAAATCTAGCATAATAAGTAACTTTTTTTTTATTTTAATCTTCTTTAATTTCTAGAAATATAAAAAAACAATTAAAGAAATTAATGAAGATTATGAGTGAAATTGAATTAAGTCGATCAAAAAAAAGAAGGATACTATTCATTATAATTTTCTCTGTGGCTGCCTTGATAACTATAATTACTGTAATAACGGTTGTATTTTTTAGTGCCGAAAATGGAGGAGGGACTGGATGAGGATGCATAATTTTATTTTCGAAAGTAATAAATTCTGTAAATTATCAAAATTTAACGTGCTTAAACAAGCAAATATTTAGATTTTTAATTTATTTAATATAAATACCGAATGGAATGATGCTTGCGAATAAATTTTAGTGGCAGGAGGACCAACCTTGCAATGGTTTCGGTAATAAAAGTTGAT
>JBHLOG010000080.1:0-15171 GCA_048940765.1 Promethearchaeota archaeon
TATTGCACATCCTATTTTTCTGTTAAATTATTTTTTATGATTTATCAAAAGATTGGAATATTTAAATCTTTTTATTCACGAGGAATAACATCCTACAAAATAATTAATTAAAAATTGGTCTCTTTATGTTTTTTATAACTTATTTAATAGTTTTATAATTTCTAATAACCATAAAAGAATAGTATTATTAAGCTGTCTAAAAATTATTTTATTTTTTAGTTCATCTTATTCCAAAACCAGAACATACAATTAAATTTGTCAAATCATCTGAAAAGATTTTTAATTATGTATTTTATTCTTAATTAATATTTGTTCATTGATTAAATTGAGTCTAAAATAGAACTAAATGAATTTAGAACAGCATGTGGTTTAATTTTATTAATAGAGGAATTATAATATTTTCCTTTCCCTGTTTTAACCAAAATTCCTTTAATTCCTGCATTAATTGCTCCCTGTATATCAGATTCAAGATCATCCCCGATTACAAGAGTTTCATCGGGATTGAGATTAATTTTATTTAAAGCGTGAATAAAATATTCTTTTGATGGCTTTCCAAATATTTTTGGTGCTACATTAGCAGCATTAGCTATCATTTGTACAAAAGAGCCTGTATCTATAACTGGTTCCCCATTACGGTCAAGATAATATTTATTACCTTGCATTCCCAGAAGACTTGCACCTTTAAGTACGAATTTAAAAGCCAAATTTAACCTATTTATATCCCAATTATCATAAAAATCACCTATAATGACGAAATCGGGTTGTTCAGAACCGTGTACTCTAGGGAAATCTTGAAACTCTTTATCTACTTCTGTTGTAGTAACAAAATAAGATTTTTTTCTTGAATATTTAGATAAATATTCTTTTAATGCTATAACAGGAGTAAAGATCTCGTTTTCGTCAATAGAAAATCCATAATTTGTTAGTATATTTAAAATTGTCTTAGGAGATTTACTATCTGTATTTGTTAGAAAAAGTATTTTTAAACCGGCTTCACGTAATTTTTCAACTGTTTCAACAGCTCCCATGATTATATTTCCTTTAAAATAAAGTGTACCATCAATATCTGTTAAAAGCCCTTTGATTTTATTGAAATTTATCTTATCAATCATTTTTCATCAAATTATCACAATTTTAAAGTCTTTTTAATCATCTTAACCTTTTTCAAATCTTTAGTTCTATTCAATCCTATATAGCTTTTTAATTGGTCTTGTAAAGGTGAAACTGGAATTTTTAATCCCTTATAAAAAATTATTTTTTTTGAATTTAGCCTAGATCGAATATTTTTAGTCCATTCTCCATCAATAAATATACGTAAGTCCCCCATTATTTCCACAATAACTCCGTTGATATTAAGTTTCCCGTAATGTGAATAAAAGAGATTTGATTTATTAAATTGAACCTTTTGTATTTCATGCTCATCGAAGATTTTATTTAATTTATAAGCTCCTTCTTTATCAGTTAAAATGTCAATATCGTTAGGTTTTATTTTCACACCTTGAAGGTAAAGGCTTAAACTACCAACAAGGCACCAATTAATATCAGTTTGCTCTAATTTTGAAATGATAAATTTAAGAGAATCTAATAATTGATGGAGCTTTTTATTAATTTTTCGCACATTTACTCAAAATTGTAAAATATATCATTATATAGAAATCTTCGTGAAAGCTTCATTTCACGTTTAAAATAATATAAATATTAGCTCTGTTTCACAACATTTATATTTTTGAAATATCATAAAAATATTCACAATCTACGTTTTTCTTGCTTCAAGCTTATCAAGTATTACAAATTTTATAATTATTGTTAAACTTAAAGCAATAATGATAAAGATAGTCCAAATTATTTCATATATCCATATACTCATATACCATAAAGGTTTCTTTAAATCGTTAAACTTATAAGGTGTATTAGTTTTAATCCAAGTAGTCCCTAAACACCATAATTGTGAATACCTCTCTATTGCGTCAATTGTGTACACCATCACGGGAATATTTGAGTTATATAAAGCTTTATATCCACTATTTGAATAAGTATCTCCACTATTTATATAAGAATAATTATAAGAAGAAGATTCAAATTCACTAGAAGAAGGTGAACCACGCATTCCTAGTAAGATATCTGGAGCTCTATTATTAATCATAACAATCCATTCCGAATCACTTGTGGGAATCATTATTTTGCTTAAATTAATACTAGATTCAATAGTCTTATTCAAGAGAATCTCATAAAAACTATCATAGAAAGGATGGCTCATTTCTGGTCTATAAGGATCAAAATCCAGATAGAGATTATTATCTCGAGTAAAGTTAAGAACCCCTTCAAAAGTAGGAATTTTTAAACCACGATATGATTCGGCTTTCGTATTAGAAATAATTCCTTCCGAGATAGTATTAAAGGGATCATTCTCCACAAACCAGGAACCAGCATCTAATTCTAGAAGCTCAGATAGAGTAAAAGTTTCTGATTTATCATCTTTTCTACTAGGAAAATGATCTGATACATTAGTAGTTCTTAATAAAGTATCATCATGCATTAAAAATGGTACACCATCGATACTTATCCGAATATCAACTTCCCATCCAAGTACCAAATCATAATCAAGGGCTGCAAAACCGGCTTCAATGGTATTTTCTGGGGCTAGAGATGAAGCACCCCGATGAGCAATTAGATTTGGTTTTGAAGGCAGTTTTCCATATATAACAGTTGTAGGAATGTAAAATATTGGGAATGTAAAAGCAAAAATATATGAACTAATAAGAAAACCTATGATAATTAATGATTTTTTATTTGAATCAATGAATTTTTCGGACATATAATTTCTTAATTTTGGCAATGCCTTAATTATAGGATATAAAAATAGAATTAGAAAAATATTAAGTATTGAAAAAAAGTAAATACTGTAAAAATCCAGAATATATAACATTTTCTTAAATTGACCGAAAATATCAAAAAAGTATAATAAAATACTAAATAGAAGGTTGTATACAATAATCAAGATTAGTGGCAATATTCTATTTAATTTGTGTGGATTTATTTCATTCACTTTTAAAAATCTCTTGATGCTAATGAGAAATAATGCTAAACTATACAATATTGGTAAAAGTAGAATTATTCTAATTAGAAGAATTATATTGAAATCAAATCCAACCCACCCCGATACTTCGGAATTAATTTCGACCCAATATGGTTCAATTGTTTGAATCAATGCTAAAAAAACTATTAAATTTATACTTAAAACGAGGTATAAAATTAACCATTTCTTTCCTTTTTTGCTTTGCAATTTATCTAATAATGACATTGAGTTCTATATTAACACTTAATTAGATGTTCTAATTTCAACTTTATTTTAAATAAATATATTCATATTTTTAGTATGATAAAAAATTTTGATATAATTACTTATTATATTTCCAAATTGAAACTCTAAGAAAGAACAGAAATCGAAATTTATAGTTTACAAGTTGTTAATTTAATTTTTATTAAATTATGGATAATAATTTCATCATATTAGAATTAAATCAGAATTTCGTGCTTATTCGATCTCCGATATATTTATATATATGATTTAATATTAATTAAATAATATTCGATTTATGATATATTATTAATATTCGAAATAAAATATATATTTCAAAGTGGTGAATTAATCATTGTTTTTTGGTAAACGTTTTAGTGGTTATCGAGGTGGACCATTTTCAGGATTAGATATTTTAGTCCTTTCAATAATTCGAAATCAAGAAAATATATCTGGGTATGATATAATTCAAGAGATCAATAAAATGTTTAAACCAATGTGGAGAGCCTCTCCAGGAACAATATATCCTTTATTGAACCGTTTGGATGAAAAAGGATTTGTTGAGACCGAAGAAATTATCGACGATAATAATCGTCAAAAAAAGATCTATAATATTACACTTCAAGGTAGGGATAGATTAAAAGAAGTTTTAAAGAAAAATTTTGAATCAAGTATGAATACTCTAGGAGATTATATACGTACTATTGTAAATGCTTGGGTACCTGATGAAAAACATATTAAAGGAGCAATGTCATGTTTTCCATTTCATTGTAGGGCGATTGAAAAAGAATTTGACCAAGATGATTATTCTTTAAATAACATTAATCGAATAAAAAGAATTCTTAACGATTTAAACTTTAGTAAAGAAAGAATAGCAATAAGGCTAGAGGAGATTAAAAATGAAATAGAAAAATATGAACAAATCTTAAAAAATTTAGAATCTATGAGAGAGAAGAATATAAAGACTATTCCTATCGTTGATGATGAAGAATTTGAAAATTTTTAACTTAAACAAATAAAATTAAAAAAAAAATATAAAAATGGAGGTAAAAAAGTATGTGTGAAGAAGGGCATCACAGACCAAGAGGTTTCGCTCATTGCTTTCAATTTAGACCACAAGATATTGCAAAGATGAAAAGTATGGCTAGACATTTTATGCGAGGTTTTATGGGCGCTCATATTCCATATAACGTTGAAGATCTTGGAGATAGCTATTTGATTACTGTTCCATTAGCAGGTCGAACTAAAGAAGATGTCAAAGTATCTTTGTTAAATAAACATCTAAATATTAAAGCAGAGAAACCTAAAATTCCTGAAAGAGAGAAACTGGAAAAAGCGCCAGAAGAGATAAAATCAGAAGAAGAATGCTGCATGCCATTTTTCTGGAAAGGTTTCGCATTTATAGATGTGAACATGGATATTCCTTTACCTGCTGACGCAGATGTGGATAAACTTGTTTCTAAAATGGCGAATGGACTATTAAAAATAACCATAGGAAAGAAGCCAGCAAAAAATATTGATATCAATGAGAGTTAAAAGAAAAATTCGAAATATAAGGAGGAGCGCTTTAGAATCAAGATCATAATATACGATGAGTTTAATATTTTAAAATCTAACTCTAAAGCACCCCATTTAATAATATTTTTTTTTCCTTTTTAATATATATCTTAAAATGCTCTTTTTGAATTATTTTTAATTACCTAAAATTTATTATTGTGAAGTCTATTTTTTATTTAATCAATTAATTCATCAATAAAAAAAGGAAAAAGCGATTCACGTCCTATAAATTTAGTACTTATGACAATATCTTTTATTATTTTCAGAGCTTTAGGTATTGTATTTGTGACCCAAATGGAGCTACACCCAGGAGGGGCATGGGAAGATATGGGCTCAATAAATTGTTAAAGGTATCGCTGGACTTTCTGCTTTACTTACTTTTACTACATTTCTAAGAGTTATTGATTTTTCTGGGTTTTTTGGAGAAGGTGATCTTTTCGCGATTATTTTTGGTCTTCTAATTACAATAGTTCTGTTTGGAGGGATTCCATTTTTAACAGCATTTTCATATATCCTTACTGCAGGGGAGGTTATGGAACTATGTGCTGAAGATAATATAGAAAGGCTTTACAATATTATGGAAAGTAAAGGGTATGATACAAGTCTACGTGAAATTACAAATATTTATCCATCAGGTTATAAATCTTCAAAAATAGAGACTCTAAATAATAGAGAGAATACTGAAAATTATTAATCTAATTATTTTTTGAAAAAAATTTTTTTTTATTATCATATTTTATTGTTCACATTTCATTTAAAATATTAGAATTCTTAGGTATAAAAAGAATTAATTATATTCTTGAAACTCATGAAAAAGTTAAAAGTAGGATTTATTGGATGTGGGATAATTTTTGATCTTAATATTCTTGGGTATTTGGATCGTAATGATGTAGAAGTTAGTTGTTTATGCGATGTAAAGCAAAAATATATAAGAGAAAAAATAGAGAAATTCAACTTAGGTTCTGATGTAAGGATATATCGCGATTATAAAGAATTGCTCGATAATGAAACAATAGATATCTTAGAAATTTTGTTACCTCATCATTTACATTGTGAAGCAACTCTTTATGCGGCTCAAAAAGAAATATTAGGTATAAGTGTTCAAAAACCAATGGCTACAAACATTAAAGATTGTGATAAAATGATTAATGCTTGTAAAGAGAATAATATTAAGTTAAAAATTTATGAAAATTTTTCCTTTTACCCTCCAATTGTCCGAGTAAAAGAGTTGCTCCAAAAAAGAATTATTGGTGAATTGAATTCAATTCACATTAAAACTCTTGAGGCAACAAAAGGAGGATGGAGAACACCTGTAAATACATGGAATTGGAGAATGGATCCAGAAACATGTGGTGGTGGGATAGAATGTGGATCACCTTTTATATTTGATGATGGATTTCATAAATTTTGGTTAGCTTTGCATTTAATTGATGCTAAAATAGAAAAAGTTTATTCTTGGATAGACCGCTTTAATAAGATGGATGTACCTGCATATATAATGTGGAAATATGCCCCTTCTAAGGGAAAAGATTTTCATGTGCCTACATATGGAACGATGGAATATAATTATTGTCCTAATATGATTTTACCTAGCCATTATTATCCTGAAGATGAATTTATTTCCATTACAGGCTCGGAAGGAATAATATGGATCAATCAAGCTACTTCAGCAGGAAATGTTATGTCAAGTTCCAATGTCTTTCCACCTATTGTAATATTTCGAGATGGTAAAATTCAAACAATTACAGATGTTGAAAGGGATTGGAAGTATGGATTTATCAATTCTACCAACCATTTTATTGAAGTAGTAAAAAGTAATGGAAATCCTTTATTATCTGGAAGACAAGGAAAGTATATTACCCAGTTTGCGTTAGCTGCGTTGAAATCCTCGGTTGAGGGGAAAGAAATATCTCCAGAGGAAATAAAGTAAAAATTTTTATTATTTTTCAGTTTTATGAGATGTTTCTAATCGTTTTTTACGGTCTTTTAAAAATTTTTTTACAGGTCGAAATAATAGATAATATCCTTGTTGATAAGTTCTATATCCATGAAATAATTTCCCTAATTTTGAACCAAGGTAATACCAAAATAAATAAGAGATCATTAAAAAACACGCGATAATTTCCATTCCCGGTTGATTTGTTATATTAAGATTCAAACCAAAAACTATAAAAGAATTCCATAGAAAATATTTTCCTGGATTAATGGAAGGTATATTTACCCATGGAAGAAAGCTTAACCATCGCATATCAAATATTTCAAAATATATCAAAATATCTATTGTCCATAAGGATGATAGAAAAATTACTGCCAGAAAAACTATCCAATCTTTATTCTTTTTGCGTAAATACTTCCTATATAAATAAGAATTTATCCAACCAGCAATAAAACTAAGAATTAATCCTTCTACAAATCCCAATTAATTTTCACTCTCCAACCAATTATTTTTCAAATACCAGTCAACTGTATTATAAGTAGCAGTCTTATAATCTGGAAATTTGAATTTAAATCCTAAATCCTTAACTTTTTTATTAGAAAATAAATATTGATGTTTAATATAGTCTGCCATAGATAAATCAACTGGGGGTCTTGAATTTAGTTTTCTAGCTTTTACCTCATTCCGTTTATCAAGCCAGAAAAGAAATTTTGCGAAAAGTTTGTAAAGTGGCCACCATACAGGGAAATTAAAGTAATCTACATTTAATAAATCTGCTGAATATTCAAGAAAATCTTCTTGAAAGCAAGGATCAATAACAATATTATAAATTTCTCCTATTGCTTTATCATTTTCACTTAAAAATATAGCAGCTCGGACAAGATCTTCAACATGGATTAAAGGCATAGTTAATCGTTTCTTCTTTGGATAAATATGTATCCCCGGACCAATTCCTGATTTATTAACTACTTGCATTACGTGGAAAACACCGTACTTTTGATATGGGCCCATTATTGGAGCAGGACGTATTATCACTGCTTTTAATTGAGTGTTTTTAATATATTCTTTTAAAACCATTTCTTGTTCCATTTTACTAATACTATAATTATTAGGCGGATTATATGGTGTTGTTTCATCAGCGGGTATTGGGTAACCTTTTCCATTTTTCTTATAATTAGGTTCTCCATAAACACCACATGTACTCCAATGAATGAACTTTAAATGTTCAATCGCTTGAGTTTTACTTATAACTTCAAGTAAGTTTCTCATTCCTCCTACATTAACTTTTCTAAGAAGATCGATTGGAGCGAAATAATCATATAAACTCGCAGTATGGAAGATAATGTCAAAGTTCTTATCTTTAAATAAATTATTCAGAGATTCTATATTAGTTAGATCAGCCGGAATAAAATTAACTCGCTCATGTTCAAGGATTTGAGTCATGTATTTAAATTTATCACTAAAAATAGCTTCCTTAGTCATTAATTCATTTCTTTTATCTCCAGGTAAGTCTGTCGCAACAATTTTCCAATTTTGTCTTGATGTTAAGATCTCTTTAACAAGAAATGTGCCAGTATGACCTTTAGCGCCATCAATCAATACTAATTTATTCATTATTAGTTTTATTAATTAAATAATTCAATTGTTTTTAATATAATTTAAATATATACAATATATTCGCAAAAATTATCACCCGCACCTATAGATTTTAACATCTCTGCCTGAACGGGCTTTTTAAGCAAGGTTTTAAAAATTATTTTTATCCATCCTAAAGAGCAATAGCAAAATGTATTATTTAAATTTACAATTTTGTTTCTTATAAGAGGACAACCACATTCATTGCATATTGATCTAATTATATTGTCTTCTAATTTCCATTTACCACACCATGGAATTTGATCATTGATTTTTTCAATAATCTCTTCAATATTTTTCGTCTTTTGAGAAATTTTTTTCGCAATTTTATAACTCCCTGCTATTGCACACGCTTCTCCACTTTTTTCCATTATCTTCCTTTTTTTTTCTACACTTAAATCTTCCAAACCATTAATGATCGAATTTATAACTCTGCTAGACCTTTCTAATAATGCTTTTTTGCTGTTATATTTGTTTGGCATAAATTAATCAGTCTCAATCTTAAAATCTAAACTTTTATTTATTAAATTATAACACTATTGGGTGTTTTAACTTTGATATTTTATTTATTGATTTAATTATTAATAATTCAAATATAGTAAAAAAAATATAATTTCAAGCTATAATTAGTGTTGAATTTTAGATGTATTACCGTAGTATTATATTCACTAATATTATTGTCTAAGTTTGTAAATTATAATAAAAAACAATATGAAGTGATATCAAAAGGGGTTTTATAAAAAAAAATGAAATTAATAACATGTCATATTCCTGAAGCTTACTTAAGTGGAATAGAAGAGCTTGTTAACATGAACCTATATCCCAATCGTTCCGAAGTAATTCGCGTAGCAATACGAGATTTACTTAAAACTGAACTAAGTTCAATCTTAAGAAAAAAAGAATAATTATTATATTATTTTTCCTTCTTTTTCTTTTATAGTTCTCAAGATAAGACTAAATGGGTATAAATTATTTAGTTATAATTCATTAGGTTAAATTATTTTATTGAAATTACAATATTACTAAACTTATTGCCATAATAAACATACCAGTAATAATTCCTATTATAGAATAATGTTCTTTAGCTAGTGAACGAGATATTGGCAATAACTCATCTAAAGAAATATAAACCATTATTCCACCAACAGCTCCCAACATTGCGTTTAATACATAATCGTTGATAAAGGGAAATAGGATCAACCATGTAAGTATTGCACCAAAA
Organism: Promethearchaeota archaeon; assembly: GCA_048940765.1. Lineage (GTDB taxonomy): Archaea > Asgardarchaeota > Lokiarchaeia > Sigyniarchaeales > SOKP01 > Loki-b32. The sequence goes on from JBHLOG010000080.1 coordinate 9,649, forward strand.
GGTTCACTCATTCCTGATATTAAGGACCATTTAAAAGCCTTTCTTTTATTTAATGTGCAAGCGTAAATTGGTACTGCTACAGCAATTCCTTCTGGTATATTATGTAAAGCTATCGCTACAGTTAATAAAATTCCAAGTTCAACGTGAGTTAAAGTTCCTATGAATGTTGCCATACCTTCTGGAAAATTATGGATAAATACTCCAAAGAAAATAAATATTGACGTTTTTACTAAATTAATATCTTTTTTTTCACCACGGTGGTAATGACGTTCTCTATGGCGATGCCCATAATGAAGATGCGGTTTACATTGACCATTAGCATTTATTAGAATTTCAATTGAATCTTCAAACTCATACTCGTGGGAAACTACAACATCAATAATAAACATTAATATCATTCCTATAAAGAAAAATAAAAGACCCATTTCGAAGCCAACTGTTTCAATACTCTCTGGAAGTAATTCAACAAAAGAGATTAGGATCATAACTCCTGCAGAGAATCCCATGATATATGATATAAATTTTGGGCTTGGTTTTTTCATAAAAAATGCGAAAAAGCTCCCAATTGAGGTAGATAAACCTGCTATTAAACTTAACAATAAGCCTAGTATAATAAGTTCCATTTTTTATCCCCGTCTTAATTTACCTTACCAAATTATCATTTGGAACCAAAATATGATATAAATTAAAAGTTTCTTTATTATTTCTAATCTTGAATTAATATTATATTACGAATTACAATAAAAAATTTTTTTATTTAGCCTTATCTAATTGGAATAAAAAATTCTTCATATTTAAAGGTTATGAAGTGTAAAATTATAAACTCAATGGATAATTTTATAGAAATCGTTAATATCATAAAAGATTTCCATTGTAAAATTAGAAAGATATACGTATTAATCTTTATCGCAAAATTTTTTATAGTATTCTACATTGATTAATACTATAATTATTAGTATTTATTTTCTTAAATAATTTTATAAATAATATCGGGATTTATTATGAAAAAAGTGAGTGATGCGGATAAATTGTTTTATTTTGAAAAGAACTTCTTTACTTTGGATGGTGTGTGGATGTTAGAGGTTGAAAAAGAAGTAGGATGGAATACTGCTCTCGAAATCGATAAAGCTGTTTGGGTAAGGCTCATGAAAATATTTTTCAGAAGAATTAAGCAATATTTAAATATTGAGACAAATAACCTAAACGATCTAGTCGAAATAATCACCTTTCGATGGTCAATAGAAGGCTGGAAATATATGGTTAAACATATATCAGATCAAGAAGTAATCATTGAAATAAAAGAGTGCCCCTATAAATCAATTATGGACAGAAATCCAGATCGCCAAAATATAATACCAATGATTTGTAAAAATATGTGTTTTCCTTTTTATAAAGCTGCCTTTAAAGAATTTAACCCAAAAATAAAATTTGAAAGAAATAAATTTATGGGGTTAGGAGATAATCATTGTGATTTTTGTTTCAAATTGAGTAATGAAGAGGAATCATGAAGATTAATAAATAGTCTCAAAAAATTTAATTTTAGTTTTTGCATTGGAGATAATTATTTTCTTTTCTTCTTGAGTAATGGAGTAAAGATCAAAAACAAGAGCATCAATTTCTCTAATTAATTGAGAAGAATAATCATTTAAGTTACCTTTATTTTTCTTTAAGATATCGTTAATAATATCTACTTTTTCAGATATCTTAGTTTTTATTTGTTTATCTGCTTTCGGTATAGGTAGATGTCGAATCATATATTGATTTAAATTAATAGTTGTATCTGTTTGATTATTAATGGCATAAGTACAATAAAATTGCATTAGTATTGAGTTTAATATTGCACATATATATTTTAGTTCTATATGATTGTTATAAAGTAATGAATAAATAGAAGAAGTGAAGCATACATTTTCTTCTGTATAAATAGTTTCAGGTACAATATTATTATGTTTTATTAATAATTTGGGTGATATGTAATATTCGTAATTATCACCCTTTAATATTTTAGCATTAATTTCTTCGATATTAAAGGATCTTCTCCTGCTGAAATAATAATATTTGAAATCATCTTTTGCATTTATATAATAGCATGATCCAGACGTATTATTAAGAATCTTGGTTTTTAGTCTTTTTAGTCCTTTATCTTCCTCACCACGTATCATTCTAGGAAAAACATTAGGATTTAAATAGTTTAAATCACCAATTGTTTCAATTTTTTCAATAATATGAAATTTCTTAATATTGGGTTTAATTCTAATCCGATTTAATGGAATTGTTCGCGCATTACATTTAGGACATTGTTCATAATAAGTATAGTAATAGAAACTTGAAGTTGCACTAAAAAATTCACAATGTTTGTCTTTACAAATTCTAATTTTATCTAAATAATTATATTCATCTGATTTTTTTATTATGCTATAAGATATCTTAATGCTGTTATCATTAAACTCCTTAATATTAAAATAATCTGAATAATCTGTTTTATTATTAAGAAACAAAATTTGAACTTCATTAGTGGCTCCTTGAAATTGCTTAGAGCCGATATCGGTAATTTCATATATACAATTTTTACTTAATAAAGAATTTCTGAATTCTAAATATTTTTGTCTTAAGAGATAGGATTTTGGGCATAATATCCCAGCATATTTAAATGGTATTTCCTTTCTTGAAAGTTTATATAAAAAGTTAATATAAATATCTTCAGTTATAGTGTCTTTTAAATTGAGGATATTCTTTTCGATTGGGGTTAATATATTTCCATATGGGGGATTTGTAACTATAATATCAAAACCTTTAGAATTAATGAAATCAGAAAATTCCATACTCCAATGAAAACGTTTAATCAATTCGAGATCTCTTTTAGATATAAAGAATTTAATTTCGATTTCTTTAATAGAATTTAGATCAATATAACGAGATATCTTTTCATAAATCTCTAATGGATTCTGTGGTTTAAATTTATCTGCTTGTTTAGGTTCAAATACTCGATTTTGAATGATTATTGATTTTTTTCTGAAGATTATTCCTTTTATTAATTGTTTGTCATTATCTGTTAATATATTTTCTTTAGATTTAATTGGAATTTCAAATTTTTTTCCTGGTTTTGTTTTTATTAACATTGAATATATGTTTGTTAAATCTTGAGAGTAAATTTCTTCGTGTTTTAACTTTAATATTTTTCCAACAATAGAATTGTTTTTAAATAAATAGAGCATTAAGTTATCAAAATTATTATTAAAATTAAGCGTTAATCCATTAATGTCTTTTTTTAATTTGTTACGATGATCACTAACCTTTTCATTATAATATTTTTGAATTTTCTCATTTCTTTCATTTAACATTTGAGATAATGAATACTCCGATTTGTCAGCCCATTCACTAATTGAAATAAATCTAATTCTTTCTCCAGTGATTTTATCAATTTGATCGATTTTAAGAAGATCTTCTGTAAATCCTATGAAACTATTTCCTTCTCTTATATTGTATTCTATATTGGGTAAAGGATTAAGTATCAGTTTGAAAAAATCAAGAGTACTTGGAGGCTCTGTTATCCATAACCATAATCTTAATTTACAAATATCAATAGCGGATGGATTAATATCAATTCCATAAAGATTGTTTTGAACGATATATGTTTTCATTTTATACAAATCTTTAAACGGTCGAATATCATTCTCAATCAATCTTGTTTCATTATATCTTAAATCCCATTTTTTAATATTTTTATAAATAAATTTATAAATTGAAACAATTAAATCACCTATACTCACTAAAAATGCACCAGAACCTACAAAAGGATCACAAATTTTAATATTTTTAAGTATTAAAATAATATAATCGGATATTTCGGATTGAATATTTTCCTCATACATAAAAAGCTGATTTAAAGTATGGATCTTATATTTAGGATATTTCTCTGCAACTTTATCAAATAAATATCTATAAAGAGTATTTTTAGAGATATATTTTGCAATTTCACATCGTGTATAATAAGCTCCAGTAGCTTTCCGAAAATCTCCTATTGATTTTTCGAATATATATCCTAGAATATTAGGATCTATATTGTTAAATTTAGTTTTTAATCTTGAATCTGCACCTATGGTGAAATTATAGCCCTTTAGGAGTTTCCAAATATCAACAATAGCTTCAGAGTTAAGAGCAATATTTGGATATTCTTCCTCTAAACTTGTTAATCGAAATAAACCTCCATTTAGAAATGGTAAATCCTTGAATTTTTCAAACACATCCAAACGCTCTTTATCATTATTGAGTACCTTAAAAAATAAATCTCTTAATGTATTATAATAATTTCTTTTCTTTTCATGAAGGATTATCTCTTGAACTGGGTCAATTTTTAATAATTTCCAATCTAACAAAATTTTAATAAATAGTAATCTATGAAAATTTGTACGGTAGAACTCTATTTTCTTATGGTCTTGTTTTTTATCTACTAGTAATGGTGTTCCATATGATCCAAAGATTTTTATCTTTTCATTAAGGGGATTGATTAGCATCTTTAGTCTTTTACTAAATTCTTCAAAAAATTGTTTTGAAATTACTTCACCCTGTTCGTCTTCTAAATATGGTCTCTCATAACCTAATGCGATATCTCTTATAATTTCTAAAATCTCATGAGGTTTTTTGCTACTTATCACTTGCTTCCCCTTTTCATCAAATTTTAAGAGATACCATTCATTAAAATTAGTGATTATAGCGTTATATTCTCTATATAATCCAATTGACTGATGAAACCATTCTAATGCTTGCTCAATTCCTTCACCATCATTTTCTCTTGTTAAATCTTTATTCAATGCTTCAATTTCGAATAATAAAGATTTGCTAACATCTTTTTCAAAAGACGAGTTAATTATTGCTAAATCAGGATATTTATTAATTGATTTACCTTTGAGTCCAATAATTATCTTTAATCTTACTTCTGGTACTATTAATTCATTTGAGACACCTATTTTATTAAACATTTTTTTAATGAATTTTAGTGTAATCGCCTCGGGTTTGGCACCCTCTGTATGCGAAATTGGTTTCAAATAATCAGAACATAGTACTCTTCTTGGCTCAATTGATTGATCTGTATTAAATAGGTGGTCTCTTAATATTTTATCATCTTTGATAGCTTCTTTAAATTCCTCTTTAATATTAAAATAAATTTCCTCAAAATCAAAGACGGTGCTTGTTTCCATAAATTAATTACTACTATATTTTAATTAGGAATGATCTAATATCAGCATATTATTTCTTGACAAAATAGTAAATAAATATTTCTAAAACATAGTTCTTGATTTATTTTAAAAATATCTTAGTATTAGATGATATTATAAATAAAATCTCTTAAAACTTGGTTTTCTCTATATTTTTATAGTTACATTAACTTAATATTAATGAAGATATGACATATAATAAAAAGGTACTAGATGAGGAAGATTATTACGGAGTTGCTCCAATTAGTTCAATTGCAAAAAAAATGAAAAAAGAGTACGACAGAGATCCTAAAGATTGGAGACTTAT
>JBHLOG010000005.1:0-59041 GCA_048940765.1 Promethearchaeota archaeon
TATTTAGTTGAAAAAGAAGCAACTATAGGAGGAAAAATGGCACAATTAGATCGAATTTACCCAACTGATGATTGTGGGATATGAGTTCTTGCCCCTATCATGGTAAATGCATCAAAACATCCAAATATAACATTATATACCTATAGTGATGTTGTAGAATTTAGTGGAATTCCTGGGGACTATGTTGTTAAAATTAGAAAAAATCCTCGATATGTTGATGAAAAAAAGTGTACGGGATGCGGATTGTGTACAACAAAATGCCCCATAAAAGTACCTAGTGAATTTGATAGAGGTATCGGTGAAAGAGGTGCTATTTATATCCCTTTTCCTCAAGCAGTACCAAAATTAGCTGTAATGGATAGAACGGTGTGCATAGATTGTAAAAATTGCGAAAGAACTTGCCCTGCCGAAGCTATAAATTTTGAGCAAAAAGAAGAATATATTGATGTGAAAGTAGGATCAGTAATAATAGCAACAGGATGGGATGAATATCCTATTTGGAAAACAAATGAATACAATTATGGTATTTATTCCGATGTAATTACTCAGATAGAATTGGAAAGAATGCTAAGTCCAATTGGTCCTACAGGTGGACATGTTTATAGAATATCTGATGGAACAACACCAAAAACAGTTATCATGATTCAGTGTGTGGGTTCAAGAGATATAAATGCAAATTCCTATTGTTCTTTCGTTTGTTGTAATGTAGCACTTAAAAATGCTCAGTTATTAAAACAAGAATATCCAGATATGGACGTTGTTATGTTTTATATAGATATTCGAACTACTGATAAAGGAAATGAAGATTATTACAGAAAAATAAGAGAAACAGGTATCAGAATGATAAGAGGAAAAGTAGGTGAGATCATAGAGGATTCTAAAACTAACAAATTAAAAGTTAGAGCTTATTCTTCATTAACAGGTGAAATTATTAAAATAGATGCTGATTTGGTTGTATTATCCACAGGGATGGTACCTTCTAAGGGAACTGAAGAAATTGTAGAAGTAATAGGACTAAGTAAAGGTCCAGGAGGGTTTCTGACTGAAATCCATGGATGTTTAAGCCCTCAAGAAACTAAAGATCTAGGAATCTATATAAGTGGGTGTGCTGCAGGTCCAAAAAACATTCCTTATTCAGTATCCTCCGCTTTAGCTGCCGCAAGTAAAGCATCTACGTTATTATCCCATGATACAATTAAGCAGGAATTAATTATCGCAGAAGTAGATGAGGATCTATGCATGGGTTGTCATAGATGTGAAAAACTCTGTTTTTACGAAGCTATTAAAGTTAATGAAAATCAGATAGCCGAGGTTGATGATTTAAAATGCAAAGGGTGTGGTGTTTGCGTTTCATCTTGCCCAGCAAGAGCAATCGACTTAAAATATTATAGAGATAAGCAATTTTCCGAAGAAATCAAGGGAATTGGATGCGATGAATTAGAAATACATAAAAAAATTCCAGAAAGTATAGAACAATAAACAATTTAGAGGTAGATAATCATTTCCCGTAAAAAAGACGAAAAGTCTAGAACGATAATTGCTTTTGGTTGTGATAAATGAGGATATTCTGCAGCAGATTTAACTGGAGTTACAAGAAGATCTTATTCTACAGATTTTCATTTAATTCGTGTAAGATGCACTGGACGAATTGGTATTCATTTAATCATGGAAGCATTTTTAAACGGTGCTGATGGCGTAGCAATTATTTCATGAAAAGAAGGTGAATGTGAGTTTGGTAATGGAAATATGAACACTTATAACCATGTTTTAACATTAAAGAAATTTTTAAAACATGTGGGAATTTCTGAAGATAGAATTCAACAATACTTCTGTTCTGCGGCTGAAGTTGAAAAATTTATAAATTCTGTTGCAGATATTACGAAAAAGATTCACATCCTCCCTCCTATTCCAAAATTTAATCCGAAATAGAATGATCTTTTCAAATAAATTATAGTTGAAAAGGAACTAACCCACTGTATGGGTTTTCGGAAAGGTAAGATTAAAAAATTATTAAATAGTATTATGAGTTCTGAAGAAGAATTTTCATGGGAGTTTCTGAAAAATGTGGCTAATACCTTAGATTCATATAGGATTCGAGCTTTAATTGATGCAAAGCAAGATATATTAGAAGCTGGAATCTACAATGAAGCTCAATACGAAACTATACTTTTTAAAATGTTTGATATTGAGCTATTAAAATATTCCCTTTTCAACTTTTTACAGAACAAATCTAATAATCATTTTGAAGTTATTAATCAATTTTCTGAACAAAATTCTATTGATGTCTATCAGACTTTAAGCTTATTAGAACTATTAAAAAATGAAAAACTTGTTACTATTGAGGAATCATATGATAAAATTGAAGGTGATGAATCTAACCCTGATAAACTAGTATTCATAGATATGTCTATAAAAACTACCGATAATAAAGTTTTAGAATTGAAACCTATTTATGAACCTGTAAAAGTTATATTCGATTCTAATACCTGTTCTGGTTGTGGATTATGTGCAGGAATCTGTCCTGTTAACTGTCTTCATATCTACAATGGATTTGGAAAAATTGATGAGGATAAATGTATTAAATGCGGATTATGCTATTATGTATGTCCTAGAACATATTTACCAGTTAAAATTTTAAATATGGTACAAGAAAAAGTTTCTGAAATTAAAGATTATTCAAATATTGGTTATTATCGTGAAGCATACTCAGCACGAACTAAAGTAAAAGAAATTGCTGATGTATGTCAAGATGGTGGAATTTCAAGTACCTGTATCTTATACCTCTTAAATAACAAGAAAATCAATTTTGCTGTTGGAGCCAAAATGAGTAATACATTATGGCGTCCTGAAGCTTTTTTGATTAAAAATAAGGAAGATATTATATTAACAGCAGGTACGAAGTATGTCAATAATCCCAACCTTCAAGTACTTAATCAAAGTAACCTGAAAGACAAAAAAATTGCAGTTGTAGGAGTACCATGCCAAATGCAAGCTCTTTTAAAATCCAAAATTTATAATATTGGTATTCCGTCGCTACAAAATATAGAGTACAGAATTGGGATATTTTGTATGGAATCTTTCTCCTATGAATCTCTTTTAAAAATATGTAATAAATTAAATGTAGATATCCAAAATATAAGAAAAATGGATATCAATAAAGGCAAGTTTTTTGTATATACTCACAAAGGTGAAGAATTAAATGTCCCAATTAAAGAGATTTCAAATCTAGCTAGAGAAGATTGTGAAATATGTTATGATTTAACCTCAGAATCTGCAGATATATCAATTGGTTCGATAGGTTCTCCTTCAGGATGGAATACAGTATTGATAAGAACTGAAAAAGGCAAAAACATTTATAATGAATTAATAAATAGTGATTTAATTGAATCTAAACCTATAGAACAAGTAAAACCGGGTTTACCAATGTTACAAAAAATTGCTGGTTCTAAAAAAACTAAAAGTAAGAAGCATATTAATTTGAAATTAGAAGAAAGAAAGAGAGTTCCTAATTATTAGGTAATTCTATTTTAAGTATCTTATTATCTCTTAAACTTTTTCTTGAGGAAAACCAAAAATTTAATATTAAATTCTATATTTACTACCATTAAATCAAAATAGAAAAGATAATTCTAATTAATTGAATTTAAATGAGTTCTATATCTGCTGTTCGACCAAAAAATTTTCGAGAAAAAGTGTTTTTTCGTAAATTTCGAGCACAAATAGATGGAAATGCTAAAGTTGATTATGGTTTAACGCAAATTAGAGGTATTGGTAAAAGATTTGCTCAAGCAGTCATTAAAGTAGCTGAAATCGACCCAAATGAAAGAATAGGTGCTATTTCTGAAAAAGATTTGAATAGACTGGAAGAAATAATTATAAAGCCTGTTGAAAATGGGATCCCGAAGTGGATGGTAAACCGCCCAAAAGACTTACGTACTGGTAATGATATTCATATTCTTGGAAATATGTTAGAAATCACAGTTAAAAGAGATGTTGATAGAATGAAAAAAATTAAAAGCTATAAAGGAGTACGACACCACTTAGGATTAAAAGTACGGGGACAACGAACTAAAAGTACCGGTCGACACGGCTTAGTAATAGGAGTATCACGAAAGAGAAAAGGTCAAGCAAAAGCTAAATAGATAAGGGTGAATACATGGGAGATCCAAGACGTTTAAAGAAGAAATTTAGAAAACCAAAACATCCGTTCCAAAAAAATCGAATTATGGAAGAACTCGAATTTCTTGGTAAATATGGTCTTAGAAATAAGCGAGAATTTTGGAAATCACGCACAATGTTAGGCGACTGGCGCAATATTGCTCGACAATCTAGAACATTACCAAAAGAACAAGCTATAGAAGTTCAAAGGGAACTGATTAAAAAACTTAATCGCTTAGGCATTATCGGACCAGAAGCAGAGTTTGAAGATGTGCTTCTCCTCACTGTTGAAGATGTTCTAAAAAGAAGGTTACAAACCCTTGTTTATGAAAAAGGTCTTGCTAGTACTGTTTATCAAGCAAGACAATATATTACACACGGACATATTCAAGTTCGAGGAAAAAAAATTAATGCCCCTTCTTACTTAGTTAAAAAAGCAGAAGAAGATCTTATTGGCTTTGTTCCAAGTAGTCCATTGACAGCAGCAACGGAAAAGAGTTAATATCCTTGTTATAATGTCTCTTAACTTGTTTATCATTTACAATATTATAAAATCTGAAAAAAAATCTGAAAGACAAATATAATCTAAAGGTGCAAATATTAAATTCAGTTCAGGATAATGCTTAACTCTGATTTCTTACTATAAATTAATTACTGAGGTAAAGACGGGGGCAATTCTAAATTGAGCAATGTGCTGTGCTGCTCTCTTATTTATCGATCCAAAGCATTGCCCTATATAATTTTTCCCGTATAATGCCAATCGATATACTAAATAATAGTGACCAGATCCCTCTCTCAATTCTGGTTGTTTTCGCAATTCATTTACATTAGTATACCCCAACCAAAAAGATTCGATAGATCTTGTTTGGGTAATATGTTCTCGAAGTAATTGAGCAAAAAGTACAATCTCAAATCCCTGTGAATTATCATCCTTATTAGTCTTACGAATTTCCTCTCCAATAACATCAAGTTCTTGTAAAAGTAGTAGAAATTCTTCGATAGATTGGACATTTATTTCTTCTAAAATGGTATTTAAGGGCATTTTCAAATCAGCAAGTAGGAATTCAACAAATTCCTGTACTTTTTGAGGAGCTTTGAACTGTTTTAGATCTTTTATTACCGGTTGTAAGAACTCTCTTTTAAAATTTATCCCAATAAGCGATTCTTCTTTTACGTCCTCCCTTACCCCTTCTATATAGTTCTCCACTTGTTCTTTAAATTCTCGCAAATAGGAGTGGCGAACTTTTTTATATTCAGGATCATCATAGATATAATTATCTAATTCTATTTCTATCTCATTCAATACCTTTTGTTTAATATCCTGAGGAAAAAAGCTACCATTTTTTAAAATTAATGCCCCTAAGGCTAATGGTCCTTGATGTTTCTCCCTTTTTAATGCGAAATCGCAAATATTATTAAAATATTTATTAAATAGATGAGATGTGAATAAGGAATTATCTTCTAAATAATCAAATAAATTAATCCCACAGGTCTCAATAGCATATTTTTCAATGTCTAAAAAATAGTCATTCCCTCCTATAGTAGCTGACCAAGTTCCCAAAATATCCTCCTCTCACAAAAAATTGTAACTATTTCTTTTTTGTCTTATTATCACTTAGGATAGTTATAAATAAAAATTATTTCCAAATTTAGATTATTTTTAAAAAAAGTGGCGTTTTAGGATAAGATATGAAATTCATTTCAAATTTGAATGAAATCATTTTAAGTCTAACATTTGGAATTATTCTCTATAGATTTTAATCTTATCTTTAGAGTATTTATATTTTCCTTTAAAGACATAGAAAACCAATAAATTCATCAATCTTTCACACTCTTCAAAATTTAATTCAATTTTTTGATTTTTTTTTGAATCAATATATTTTTGGTAGAGATCTAGCTTTTGTTTGGAGTTATGAATGATAATATAGGTCTCTTTAAAGGGAATTTCATTACCATTCTTTATGTTCACACTAATATTTTTTGAAATCAAATCAATCTCCTATAAGTAGTGACTGGGGAATAATATTTCACATACTATTAATTTTTTATTTTTCCCGCATGTCTCAACAGTATAATTTTCAATATCTAAATACGACAATTATTCGACTCAATTTTTTCATATAAAATGCAATACTTGAAAGTGAGATTTGAACGACTATTAGATGAGAACTATAATCTTTAGGACACCATTACAGTCAGAACTTCTGATTATGTAAGATGATTTCATTAAGTAAATTTATATACATTTTTATCCAATATATATATTGAAGACAAATGAAAGGATTAAAGCTAATAAGTGGAGTAATTCTAATTTTTGTGATTTTCTTGCTTATTCCGAGAGGTCATTGTACTGACTCAGTAAATGATACTGTGTTTTTAGAACCTGTTGAAATGACCAATTTCTATAATGTACAAGCCTCAGAAGGAGACACAGTAAAATGAAATTTTTTAAATCTAAAGCCTCAACAATTCCAATTCCTTTAATTCGTGTTAAATTTGTTGATATAAGATTTTACCTCTTTTATTTTTTCACTTTCTGCAAAAATAATACCTTTATCTATTTTTCGATATAAAACGTATTCATAGAAAATTATTTTCTATGTATAACAAGTTAAAAATAAAAATGATTAAAATTTTAATCATATTCCAAAGATTTATAGCAAAACCACCAATCATAGCATCTAAACTCCTTAGATCTTTGCTCTGCTGTTTCTTCATCTGTTGGCGGTGGTATTATAACTTGCTTTCCAATTAATTCATTATCTGGCCAATTTGCTGGAATTGCTACATTTTCTTCTTCTGTTATTTTCAACGCTTTAACAATTCTAATAATTTCATCTATATTTCGGCCAAGCTCCTGTGGATAAAATAGAATCACCCTAATTATTGTCTTTGGATCAACAATAAAGACAGCTCTAACAGTATTAGATCCTTTACCTAGATGGATCATGCCAAGTTTATTGGCAACATCACCATTATCAGCAATAATAGGAAATGGTATTTTTACTTCTAATTTTTCATTGATCCATTCTACCCATTTAATATGTGAAAAAACTTGATCTATGGAGAGCGCTATTAATTCACATTCTAATTTTTGGAATTCTTCATATTGCTTAGCAAAAGCTACAAATTCAGTTGTACAAACAGGTGTAAAATCTGCAGGATGGCTAAAAAATACAAACCACTGCCTTTTAAAATCTTTTGGAATTTCTTTTTTACCGTGGGTTGTTATTACTTCTATCTCTGGAAATTTATTACCTATTGTTGGAAATGAATTAAAATTTTTAGAGTTATTAATATAATTTTCACCTCAAATATGTTTTTTCTATATAATAAATTTTTAATTTTGATATCAAATTTCAATCGACATTCTTATGATTTTGATATTTTTTTGTTAATAAAATCTATTAATAACAAATTTTTAGGTTTTAATTTGGCTTTTTCTATATCTTTTGATATTTCAGTTAAAATGTTCTTCTTAATTGAACGATTTTTTATCTCTGAGATTATTTCAAGCTTTAATTCTTTATTCCTCTTAATTATTACATTATTCTTTTTATTTTGTTCTAACTTTCTAATGTCTAGTGATTTTGAGTACTTTTTCATCTTTTTTTCATTTCTAAATGTCAAATTTTTCATCAATTTTTTTATTTTTTATTAATTCTTTCATTATTTATAGTCTTTCTTTAAATCTCTTTGAATTAAGCTGATTTAATTTTTTAAATCTTAAAAGAGTATTAGCTTTATGAAGTTTAACGAAGAAAAAATCCTAAAACTAAAGCCAAAGTTACTAATTTATTATTACAGAAGGATATCAAATCATTTCTATATCTATAATTTTAAAAAAAACCCATTACTTTTAATTTTTTCTAATAAAAGAAAAAAAGGGTAAGATAATCTTATAAAACAAATATATTTCAACAAGGATTTTCCTTTAGGAAGTTGTTATTTATTTAATTTTAAGATACATATTAAGAAATTGATTTAAATTTTTTCTTTTGCTAAAATTAATTCATAAACATTTATATAACCATCTACCATCCTATCAACAGTAAATTTTTTTTCGACCCATCTACGACATTCTGCACGATCAATTTTATCAATTTTTTTTACTGCCTTAATTGCCTCTTTAATAGAATCGACTAAAAATCCAGTTTTTCCATTTATCATTACTTCAGACATACTCCCTTTATTAAAAGAAATAACAGGTGTCCCACAAGCCATTGCTTCCACAACTGACAGACCAAATGCCTCGGGAATATTAATAGGATTTAATAATGCATAAGCTCCTCCCAATAACTCATCCCTCTTCTTCGGACCAGCAACACCGACGTATTTTATTAGCTTATTATCAAGATATGGCTCTATATTTCTTCTAAAATAATCCTTATCTTGAATTATCCCTGCCAAGATTAATTTTTTTCCAATTTTGAGAGCTATTTCAATAGCTTCTTTGGTACCTTTATCATGATGTATACGACCAAAAAATATTAAATAATCCTTCGATTTAGATTTAAAAGTAAATTGGTCTAAATCTATACCATGATAAACTGTAGCTATATAATTCAAATCTGGAATTCTAGCAGCATTGCTAATAGAAACGTAATAGCTTTGATTGTTGTATTTTTTATAAACTGGTAAAATTTTGGGAGATGAGATACCATGAATTGTCGTTACAACGGGAGTGGAGGTCATTTTCATATAGGTTAAAGGTAAAAAATCAAAATGGTTATGAATAATATCAAAATCATCTCCTCTTTCGAACAATTCAGATATGTGTAAACATTCCCAGACTTTTGGTATTAATTCATTATCTTCCTCATAACCACGACGACAAACACTTACAAGATTTGCCTTAGTAATGGAATTTTTTGTAGCAAATAGAGTAATTTTAATTCCTTTCCTTACAAGCCCTTCCGTCAATAGAGAAACTACATATTCCCATGGACCATAAGATCGAGGAGGAGTACGCCATGCGATTGGTGAGAGTATTGCTACATGCATAATTTATCCCCTGATGAAATATTTTGTCTTCTAAGCCATTCAAGAAGTTCTGAAAGATTAGCAGTTGCTAAAGCAATAGAACTATCAGCACATCCATAATAAAGTAGGATATTATCACTTTCTTGAACCCAACCACATGGAAAAACAACTTTATCAACATCACCATGAATTTCATATGATTCTTTTGGAGAAAAGACCCATTCGTCAGATCTAGCGATTACATTACAAGGATCTTTTAGATCTAAAAGTACAAGTCCTAACCGATAAATAATGCCACTAGCAGTAGTTTTAACTCCATGGTAAAGTATTAACCATCCCTCATCAGTTTTCATTGGAGGGGGAGATAAACCAATTTTATTTGCATCCCACCAACTACCACTCCTAGCGGGTATGAGAAGTTTATGATCACCCCAATGTTTAAGATCTGGTGAAAAAGCAATCCAAATATGAGCGCCAGTTCCTGGCATTTTAGCAACAGGTCTATGAAGTATTGCCCATCGATTATTAAATTGAATTGGAAACATGGCAGCATCCTTATTCTCTGGCGGCATTATAATCCCATAACGTTGAAAATGCTTAAAATCTTTAGTACACGCTAATGAGACTAAAGGCCCAGCTTTAGAATAAGCTATGTATATTATAGCCCATAAATTTTCTTTCTCCAGAAACGTAATTCTAGGATCTTCAATACCCCATATTTCTTCTGGATAACGATCGGGACGAGGTATCATAGTAGGTTGGTTATCGATATGCCAATTATTTATCCCATCTTTACTACGAGCTAAAGTAAAATGAGAAATACCTCTTTTATCTTCTACTCGCATTAGAAGTATAATTTCATTATTATATTTGACAGCACCTGCATTGAAAACAGTATTCGCATCATAGGGTAAATCTTTTATTGAAATAATTGGATTGGTTGAATGACGCTGAAAAAGTTCATTAAAAGATGATTTTACGATTAGATTAACACCTTTAAAATTCTAATTCTAAATTGACTTTTTGACCCGTATTTTTAGCATCTCTAGCAAGTTTGTATGCTTGATTATATAGATTAGCAATAATTTCCCAAGAAACTACGTTATCAAGATATTGCTTTAAATTCTCCCCGAGTTTCATCCGAAGATTTTCATCACAAGCTAATTGAATTACCTTTTCCTTTAGCATTTTCTTTGTTGTAAATAATAAACCACCACCACTTTCTAAAGTTTGAGCTGTTAGTCCTTCCATTGGGGCTGTTGTTACATAAGGTTTATTTAAAGCTATTATCCTTGCTAAGGTTCCAGACTGTGTCTCATCAATTGTTGGCAATACAATGAAATCACAAATAGCCATTACCTTATAATAGATATCTCCTCTTGGAATAAATTCATAATAATGTGCTATTCCTTTCTTTTGAAGTCTAATAATATCAGACTTCCACATTTCATAATCATTTTTGTGATTCGGGTCTCTTAAAGTACCTGCAGCGAATAATTCCCATTTCTGACCACATTTCTCTTTTATCTCCTCATGAATTTCTCCCCAAATTGAAAGTAGTATATCCCATCTTTTATTAGTTTGTATCCAACCAATCATTCCAACAAGATGATCTGATAAATTCAACTGATCTAAGCCCAGCTCTGTTTTTAATTTAGTAATTTCATCTATTCCCCATCTTTTATCAGATCGGGCACCATGTGGAATTACCATAATATTTTTTGGGGTTTCCCATTCTCGGGCTCTAAAAGACCAATCCAATCTCCACTTTTGATAATGGCATTTAAAAAAAACAACATCACTTCTTTGGCAAAGTTGATAAATAAAATCAGCTTCAAAATCAGTGATCCGTCCATGAATAGTATGTGGTTCAACTACAATGGGATAATCATCAATTGCCTCAAGAAGTTTAAGAAAACCTTCATTCCTATCCCCTATCCCACGTTTATCTCTATATTCATAAAGACCATATTCATGTTCTAAATGAATTACATATGGTTTCAACTCATTGATTTTTTTTGCAACAGGTTCGTACCAGTCATATCTATTTATTTCAATTATGGGAAAAACTCCTTCTCCTTCTCCATCTGTATGGCTAATAACCAAAACATCCCTATTAGGATTTGTTTTTTGGATGAACTCTCTTGCTTCTTCGGCAAATGTTGCAATACCACAAAGTCGTGGTGGATACGAACTTATTATAACAATTGGGTGATTAGACATTTTTATATTACTCACTTATTTGTTCTGTTAAATCAATCTTAGTTAAATTATCTAACATATACATATTTAAAAGGGCTAATAACCAAGCTAATGTTGATTCTGCCCCTTGATTTATATTGGGACCTGTAGATGTTAAAGCATCATAACATCCTCCAGTTTTATAATTATAAAGTGAAATGTTCAAATCATTTCGACCTAAAAACCATTCTAGACAATGACGTGCTTCTTTAATCCATTTTTTGTCTTGAGTTATTTTAAATGCCTCAATACATGCTTCAAGTATACTCTCAGCTTCAAGAGGTTGTTGATCAAATCTCGCTTTTTCTCCGTTACGTAGATGCCATCCAGAATTACCGATTGGAGTAAACTGTCCTTTAGGATTCTTTTGAATATTAATTAACCACTCTAATGATGTTAATCCAGCTTTAACCATATCTCCTCGCTGCAACCATTGTCCAGACATCATTAAAGCTTGTGGAATTTTTCCATTATCATAAGTTAAAGTGTCCTCTATCCATGGCCACTTATCACTAGCATTTGAACAATATGTTTCGTATAAACTATTCGCTATTTTTTCTCGAAATCTTCTTATTTTGCTATCTCCCCCAAATCTAGCTAAATAGGCATGAATTCCTATTAAACCAAAAGCTAAAGCTCTAGGAGATTTAAATTCTGAAAGAACTGACACAGCTTTATCAAAAAATCTTAAGGCTTGATCCCCGAACTCTTTAGTTTTTGATAAAACTACTGTAATTCCTAAACTCCAAACTGCCCGACCATGACTATCTTCAGATCCTTCATCCTCAAGCCACCTACGATCATATCCTAAGAAATTACGAAATCGACCATTTTTTTCGTTAAAGGCGTGTAATAAAAAACTTAAATAACGACAATCAAGATTCTCTAATAAATCATCTTCAATTAATAATTCTTGAGCTAAAAGTACTACAATTAATGCCCTCGCATTATCATCTGTGCTATAACCATGCTTTCGATTTGGTATTATAAAATTAGCATGCTGTAAAATACCAACATCATCAGTTAACCTATAGATATGATCAAATTTTGGTTGAGGTAGATCGAATAGTGAAGTTTGTAATGATTTTATCCTTAAAATGGTTTTTGGTACTGATAATCTTTTTTCAACTACTTCTGCAAATATTTCTATATAGTTTCGAGCAACCTCCTTCCAAATCATATCTCTAGAAAATATATAGGCTTTTTTTCGCATAGTATGTCTGTCAATTTCGTTATCTAGTAGGTTAATAATATGATCGGCTATACTTTCTGGATTCTTGAATGGTACTATTATTCCTTTTCCATCCTCTAAGATTTCTTCAGCATACCAATAAGGTGTAGATATGATAGCTTTACCAGTTCCAAGAGCATAAGCAAGTGTACCAGAGACAATTTGCTCCTTGTTTATATATGGAGTTATATAAATATCAGCAGCTCCTAAAAATTCACATAACTCCTCTAATTCTACAAACCTATTATAAAAGACTATATGATCTTCTACACCAAGCTCTCTTGCTCTGATTTGAAGAGAATGACGATATGCTTCCCCATATTCTTTCTTTACATTTGGATGAGTAGCACCAAGTACAATATATGTCACATTTGGATGTTTTTTAATGATTTTAGGCAATGCATCAATCATTATCTCTATCCCCTTTCCAGGGTTAATCAAACCAAAAGTTAAAATGACATCTTTCCCTTCAACTCCAAATTGATCTTTAAAAAAATTGGGGTCTATAAACGGAACATCTGGAATTCCATGATGAATTACATTAACTTTTTCAGTTGGTATCCCATAGTCTTTTTTTAAAAGCGTTTTAGCTTGATGGCTCATAACTATCAATCGATCTGATAATCTACCAATTGTTTCAATAAGTTTTTTAATTTTGGGTTGGGGATTCGGTATAAGAGTGTGTAGTGTTGATACAATCGGCATATGTAAGTTACGGAGTAAGGTTAAAATATAAATTCCATGATCTCCTCCATAGATGCCAAATTCATGTTGTAGACAAACAACATCAACTTTATTAACATTCAGAAACTCTGCAGCTAATGAATAATCCTTTAATCGATTAGCATTTAATTCAAAACGAACTTGATTAGGATAAGGATAACCACTAGGTTTATCATTCATTGCCAATGCCCAACAACTACTTTTTGGTAATTCATTTGAAACTGCTTGTAAAAGATCATTTGTAAAAGTCGCAATACCACATTGGCGTGGTATATAATTTCCAATAAAAGCAATAGTCTGCAGTTTTTTGGGATAAATTCTTTTTATACTCATAAAAATCTTTTAATTTTTTAACTAAAATAATAAAATAAATATTACAACTTAATTTTTATTAACTCTAAGAAATAATAAATACAGTTAAATTTGATATTTAAGTTTAAATTAAAAATGATAAAAACGGAATTATTTTATAATATCTGTTATAAAACATGTTTCTATAATTTTAATACCATTAATTTGAGAAATTTTTCCCTCAATTAGAGGGTTGAATTCTTCAATTGAAGAAATCTCAAGTTTTACTAGCAGGCCACAGTCGCCGGATAATCTCCAAATATGTGTTATTTCCTCAATATCTTTTAGTTCATTTATTATTTCCTTAATATTTTTAAAGCTAGGCTCAGTTTTTACGGTTGCATGAACTTTGGGGTGGTTTTCTATGTCATATTCAATTGTAAATTTGTCAATTATTTCATTCTTTATCATCTTTTTAACTCGGCGCCTGATAGTTGCTTCTGTTTTTCCTACAACTTTAGCAATTTCACTATAAGATTTTCTACTATCTTCTTTCAATTCTTCTAAAATAACAAGATCAATTGCATCCAACATGTTATTAATCTCAATCACAATAATGAACGATAATATATAAAATCTAGGATAATAAATATAAATTAGCAAAAAAATGTATAGGTATAATTATTTTTAAATATTGATTTATCGAAAAGCATCACCTTTTTGTTATTCAGTTATTAATTTAAGAAAAGTTAGGTTTTCTTTTATTCTATAACATCTTAAAAAATATTGATTTAAAGGATCCAATAATAACTGAGACGTTAATAGATTGGGTAAATTATCTGGATTTAGACTCAACTCAATCGCTTTAGGCAGTATTTGATAGATAAACTGATTAGAAGGATTTCCTAATTTTATTCCTTTACAACTCCTTTCTAAATAGATATTATATAGGTCTCCTTTATACTTATAGAGCGCTTTTTTATTAATTGATTTAGAAATTGAAAATGGAAAAATTTTACATACTATAGGTTTGATTTGTTGTATTGCACAAATCCATTTTCCATATAAACAATATTGAAAAATACACCTTCCATTATCTCTTCGTTTAAGAAAAATCTTAACTGGATTTTTGTTTAAATCAAAAATTTCATTCCCAAAGATTTTAATCATTTTAGCATATTCAATAGATTTCAATGGGATATTAAAACAGTTACAACATTCTCCACATGCGATACATTTCCATGATTCTACTTTTTTCCAAGATATTAATTTCATATATTTGAAAACCTATCATTTAATAATATTTTCATCCAAAATATTATAATCGACTTACTTATGATTTCAATTTATTAATATGATCATAAATTCTGAAACTTATATATTAAAAAATGGATATTTTCTGAGATTTTACTTTTCTCTTGAATTTTTCCAATCTTTCATTTTTTCTAAATTTTTGAATTCTTTTCCTGGGGGATGATATATTTCTTTAGTAAAAGTATATGAATCAATCAAATCCTCTTCTAAAGGTTTAGTTTGAGCACATGAATTACATACAAGAATTTTTTTATCCTTATCTTTAGATGGAAGCATCATTCCCCCACATTTTTCACAGAATTCAACCATTTTTAATCAGTTTTTACATTTTCTACAAATACTAATTTTTTTATAGAAATGTTAACTCAAATTCATCTTCGATAACTTTTTCACTAGTTACATCCATACTATTAATTTCTCGTTTCAGCTTTAAAATAGCTTTTCTTAATATTTTCTCCTTTCTTACTCCCGTGCACACAAATTTCCCTGTTGAAAAAAGAAGAAATACAGCACGAGGATCTTTCATATTATATATTAAACCTGGAAAAACTTCAGGTTCATACATTACAAATTCCATGAGAAGAACTGCTTTATTCAAATTAATAAGGATATGCATATCGCCGCTTGCAACAATATTTTGAATAGTGATTTCAAGATCAGATGATTTAATGCCAAGCTTCTTTAGCTTTTTTAATAATTTACTGACTGCTTTCTCAGTATCTTGAATAAATTCGAGTCCAGTAACTACCATTTTGCCGGTTGAGAAAATTAAAAATGTAGCTCGAGGGTTATCCTGTCTGAAAATAACACCGGGGAACCTTTCAGGATGATATTCAGCATCATGTAATTTTCGCGCTATTTTAACAAGATCTAACTTTCCTGTAAGATCTATTTTTGCGGTTGCTACAATATTATTGACTTTGTAATCTAATATATCTTCATATGCATTTAATTCATGAGAATTCTTAATGTCTGTTATTTTTATCTCCTTTTTTCTTTTTTTATTAATTTAATAATTTCATTTTTATAAAGCTCATGATTCCCAGATGATTTAATTTTTTTAAAAAACCTACGAAGTTGTCGTTTGGCAATTGGTCTAAGTGTGCCGAGATCTATCTTTATATTTTCATCATTTGGAGGGTTGTTTCTACTTATTACTTCTTTTTTATAATCCAAATGATTTTTATAGATTTTACCTCGATAATGGTATTTTTTACATTTTTTACAGTAATATTTATGCAATTTAATCACGACATTCTTTCTTTATTTTTAACAATTATATCCTAATTTTAGAAATTCCAACTTTAAAAGCTCTTTCAATCTTGGTAAAGATTTAGGGAAATGACAAAGGTATTATTAACCGCTCTCTAAAATAAACAACTTATGGTCATGAGGTATGTAAAACTTATCTTTTTGTTTTATAATGACAGTGTGGAAATATTCAGCTAATCCTAAAAAACCACGTATTATTGATTCATCTTTTTCAAAAAGAAATTTTATCGTAACAGTTGCGTTATTTGATTTAAATTTGACCTTATCTTTGATTCTATCATCTATTAAGGGGAGTTTTAATTCTGATACAATTTCATACGCTCTTTTCATAAAATTTTCCTGTTTATTCATTTCACCACCATTGAAATAATCTTTTTTAATTTTGCCTTAAATCGAATTAATGATATTAACCGCTTACTATTTTTAATTTGCAATTAAATATTTCATTAAATCAACCAATATGAGTAAGTAAATCAAAATACTCAAGGATAAATACAAAAAATTTCAATTTTTGTTTCCGTTTGAATATCTCATTTGATATTCAGGTCAATTTGAAGTAAGAATTGCGATTTAAGGATATCAAATCATTTTTTTATCTATATCATTAAAATAAATTCAATTATTTAATTTTTTGGAAAGAAAAATAAGATTTAGAAATGGCGTTTCTTATGCAGATATTGCGAAAAATATTCAAGACTATAGAGAATGGGATTTTTATTTTGCAATAAGCACAAAAAAGGAAATAGATATATCATCGAATGATGTCATTAAATTAAAATTGAAGAGACATTAATTATAATTATGGAAATATTTCTATATTCAATATAAAGACGAATTACCATCATGAAATATAATATTAATTAATTCACTCCAGTCTTTTATTCCAAAATCTGTCCATTCACCACAATTAGCTGCCCTATAAATCCCACTCATTCCTTTATCGTTAGATTTAGGAATTCTATTTTGTTTTTTATTAAATTCTTTTAATATTTCGATAGTAGTTTCAAGTCCTCTTTTGCCTTTATATTTAATAGAATTAACTTCACCAAATACCTTTTGGAGCATTTCATTCCAAGTCCTTATTCCGAAATTTTAGAAGCTAGTAAATCTGCTAAATATAAGATCATGGAGAAGAAGAATTTAATTAGTAGAAAAATTGCTGAAAATCCAAAGAATACTACTCCCCATAAAGAAGGTAGAGAACTCCAAGATCAAAATTGGGCAATTGAGCGCCCATTACGAGCTTCAATATTACTCTGCCCTGCTTGTTTTAAGTCAGATAAAGATATAACCTTCAATCCCGTGCGTAAGGAGTGGTACTGCACGGAATGTTATGCCAAACCTAAGAAGGGTTTCACAGAAGATGGAGAGCCTGAGCAATTTCCTTAATACCTATTTTGAATTTCATATTTGTTCTGAATTGATTTTAATTTGAGAATAAGAGTTTTATTTGTAGCTGGGAAGAGTTTCATTAAAAATGTTGATCAGACTTTAAGCCTATTCCAAATAAATCTTAATGATTACACTTAAAATTTGAAAAACTTTACTCTATGAAAATTTAAAGGCACTTTCTTATTCCTTATATGTGTATAGGATGAAAAATAAAAGAACAATAATTATTAAAAATCCTCATTTAAGAAGGATCAGGAATAATTTAAGATTATTATTGATAGAAGCTTGTGGAATCAAACAAAGAAAATTACAGAAAGAAAAAGAAAGAATAAAACAAATTCCCGAATATTTTGAGAATCATCCTCCCGAACTTCTTAACAGAGTTAAAGAGCTCAATGACCAATTTTGGGAAATAGAGCGACCATTACGGGCTTCAATCTTACTTTGCCCTGTTTGCTTTCAGACTGATAAAGATATGACCTACAACCCTATGCGTAAAACATGGTACTGCTCGGAATGTTACGAAAAATTGAAAAGTGCTAATATAAATCGAGGAACTCCGGAAGAATTTCCCTGAAAATTTCAAAGGGTTAGAAATAATTTTAGATCTTTATTTTTAGAAGCTAGTAAATCTGCTAAACATAAGATCATGGAGAGGAAGAATTTAATTAGTAGAAAAATTGCTGAAAATCCAAAGAATACTACTCTTCATAAAGAAGGTAGAGAACTCCATGATCAATATTGGGCAATTGAACGCCCATTGCGAGCTTCAATCTTGCTCTGCCCTGCTTGTTTTAAAACCGATAAAGATATGACCTACAATCCCGTGCGTAAGGAGTGGTACTGCACGGAATGTTATGCTATCCTTAAGAAGGGCTTCACGGAAGATGGGGAACCTCAGCAATTCCCTTAATACCTATTTTATATTTTTTATTTGTTCTGAATTGATTCTAATTTGAGAATAAGAGTTTTATTTGTAGTTGGGGAGATTTGCATCAAAAATTTTGACCAGAGTTTAAGGCCTGTTCAAATAAACCTTGATGATTACACGTAAAATCTAATAAAGTTCCACACTCTATGAAATTATATCGTTTTTTATAATCTTTTTATAATATATATAATAAATTATTATTTGAAATTATGCATAAGAAACGTTCTATAAAAATAAATAATCCATATTTGAGAAGAATTCGAAATAATCTAAGAAATTTAATAATTACTGCGTGCTCTGTTGAGAAATCAAATATTCTTGATAAAGCGGAAGAGTCTGAAGATGAGTATTGGGCAATTGAACGCCCATTGCGTGCTTCAATATTACTCTGCCCTGCTTGCTTTAAGTCCGATAAAGATATGACATACAACCCATTGCGTAAGGAGTGGTACTGTACTGAGTGTTATGAAAGTATCAAAAAAGAACTTTCTGAAGAAGGTCGAGGCGATGAATTTCCTTAATATTAACATTATTTTTTAATTTAGCCAAAATTTATTAGAAGGTTAAGTTTGAGTTGGGACGATTTGTATCAAGGAGAATAACCGAAATCCAGTCAAATTTTTAAAACAGGTAGCTATCACCGACACCATTTCTTAGCATTAGCATTCCGCAAGATGTCTTCCCATGTCGATGATATCGTTCTAACCAGCAATATACTTCATCACAGCCAATATCAAACCTTTTTAAAGAATGAAGGACTCGCTGCAGAAATCTTTGTTAGACTATTAATGCAAAGTTTAGCTGAATTAGTCAATATGAAAGACCAAAATGGCAATTACCTTAAAATTAAAGAAGAGCATATGAGAGAAGTACTGTATAAGAACTTTGGAGATGTTAGAGGGGAAAAAGTGTTGGAGAAATGCATGGAAAATCCAGATTTTGTCTTAAATCTTATAAAATTTAATGATAGAAGACTTGATGTTTTCAATGGTGATTATAAGAACTTTCTAATAAAACAATATAGTAATGCGTATTTTGCTTATTTTAATAAGATTAAAAGAATCACTTTTACCACAATATTAGCAACTCAAAATAATTTGGATTTCTTGTCTGCGATCTACGGTTTAACATTTAACCTAAATCGTATCCAAACTAAAATTTAACATTTTTTTAAAAAAATCAGAAAATGATTATCCAATAAAAGTTTAAATGCACAATTCTTTATAATTTTCATATATCTAAAGGAACTATATGTGTGAGATTATTGAAAAAAAAGCGAACTATTGCTATAAAAAAGGCTTGTTTGAGGAGGATTCGAAATAATTTACGAATAATTATATTGAAAGCTAATACACAAGTTCAACTTAGGATCTTAGAGGAGATAGAGAGAATAAAACAAATTCCTGAATATTACGAAAATCATCCTCCTGAGCTTCTTAATCAAGTTCAAGAATTATATGATAAAGAAAAACAGATCGAAAGAATTAAGCGAGCATCAATTTTACTCTGCCCTGCTTGTTTCAAATCCGATAAGGATATGACCTATAATCCCGTGCGTAAGGAGTGGTACTGCACGGAATGTTATGCCAAACTTAAAAAGGGCTTCACAGAAGATGGGGAACCTGAGCAATTCCCTTAATAACTATTTTAAATTTCTTATTTGTTCTGAATTGATTTTAATTTGAGAATAAGAGTCTTATTTGTAGCTGGGAAGAGTTTCATTAAAAATGTTGATCAGACTTTAAGTTTAATCCAAATAAATCTTAATGATTACACTTAAAATTTGAAAAACTTCACTCTATGAAAATTTAAAGGCACTTTCTTATTCCTTATATGTGTACAAGATGAAAAATAAAAGAACATTAATTATTAAAAATCCTCATTTAAGAAGGATCAGGAATAATTTAAGATTATTATTGATAGAAGCTTGTGGAATCAAACAAAGAAAATTACAGAAAGAAAAAGAAAGAATATTTTTACTTAGTTAAAAAAGCAGAAGAAGATCTTATTGGCTTTGTTCCAAGTAGCCCATTGACAGTAACAACGGAAAAAAGTTGAAAGAGGTTTTTGTATTATTTGTGCTTCATTTAAATATAAAAAATGAAAAAAGAAATTAAGTATTTATTTGGAAAATTTCTTTCTCTTCTTTGATACTATGACAAGTGTTATTATTCCTACGGTTCCCACTAATAAGATATTATAACCTGGGATAAATCCTGGCGTACCATCATCTCCGACTTCATACCCTTTGTAATAAATTGTTAGAGTAGGATCATGTCGCAACCGTTCACCGCTCCATACGGGATAGTTCTGTCCTTGTAATCGATATAAGCTATCAACGACATTAAAAGTAGGATCTTGTTCAACCACAGTTTTAAGTGAATAAATTGTATTAATAAAAGGGGTTTCAGAAAATGAGTATAATTCATCAAAAGCTACTACTAATGGGTGGATACTACTTCCTTTAGATTCCAGAGTACTATCTTTATCTAAAGCTGGAAAGTCAAAAAGTGTATAATTTTTCTTATCTATGCCGCCCATATTTATTTCAGCGACAACAGTATCATTAGATTCAAAAGAAAAAAGATCACAGGGTAAAGTTAAAAATTTTGAATCAATTTCATTGATATCAAATGAAGATAAGAAAAAATTATACTGAGGTATCATTAAACCCGAGCCTTGTACATAATCATATAGTGTGGTATTTGAAATTTTACCCAGATCATATGTAATATCCAAATTTGTATAATTCTCGGTTACACTATAATCGAATTTATAAGAATAGTCACTAGGACACGAATGGATGAAGGAAGAGTTATGTTTCGTCCTAAATTGGTTCTTATAATCCATAAATTTGGCATAGGTAGGAAAATTAGGATATGTAATACCCCATGACACATCTGTTTCTGAATTAGAGGTAGGAGGTGTAAACTGAATTTGTGCTGCAATTTCACTTACTGTTTTATCAATAGGATATATATAGCGTCCCTGAGAGATGTCAAATATACCTCCTTGTCTCTCAGCGTAATAATCGTCTAAATCACATGCGTAAGGTATCAGAGATCCTACCTTTTCATTACTTGTTTCTATTCTTGGTATTCCACCAGAATCTTCATTAGCAACGGAAAAAACACCATTTAAATCCTTATCTTGAAAAATAATGAAGTCTTGAATCATATTTACCCAAGCAATTCTATCATTCGTATCTGAAGTGAATATCTGTATTGTTAAAATTAGAGGTGAAGTAAATTCTCTATGAGTTTCCGACTTCAAAAAATAGGGCCAATAAGTGTTATTTCGAAAATAATTATAATTTTTAGTACCATTTAATTCACTTGAGTCGTTCCATGTATCTATTACTTCAAAAGGAGTAGCATTAATTTTTGTGAATTGGCTATTAATAACTTGATGATATTCTTCATAATAACTGAAATTGCATAAATGAGATGTAAGATAATGACTTACATCTTCGACTCCTTGTTTAAGTGCTACCCAAATGACTTTTACGTTAGATCCATAATCAATTTCTACTAAATATACTTGAAAATCTATACTAAAAGTTAAATTTCCTATTATTGTGTGATTAGAGACGCATGAATAGTTTGCTTCATGAAAAATTGTATGTCTTCCACGTATCCAAATGTCAGTTGTAGTATTGCAATCCCATGTTTCAGTTTCATATGTATCTTGATAAGTTCCTGCATAATCAATAACAACGGAGTCTCCTTCCCATATTCGCTGCATAGAATATGAAAAGGTGGCTTCTTTCCATGAAAAGGTTAGTCTAGGTTTGGAAGGTTTATCTGCTGCAACAAATAAAGTAGATGGAATAACATTAAGTGTTAGAAGTGAAAGAACTATGCAAATTAATATATATTTTTTGTTTATGATTAAACACCTGGTTATTTTTTTATATAGAGTTTTATAATACTTTTGTCCTATTATGAGAGTATTATACAAATCTATTTAAATCTATTCTTATATCACCCACTATTGTATTGCTTGAAAATCTACCGCACGGTAGATTTACACAAAAATATATTTCAGCTAATTGCTTCAATTATTTTTCTTATCAAAATTTTACTTTTTTGGTAACGAATCTTTTGAACTATAACGATCCGAGAGTTTCATCGACATTAAGGCGTTTTGAGAGAAATTTAATGAATTTTTGACCTTTTTCAGTAATTAAATAGCTATCATAACCATTAACCCGCCTTCTTTTCTTAATTAATTTAGGTTCTATTAATTTTTGGATGTACCTGTTTGTATTTTTGTATCCTGTCCCAAATCTCTCCATTATCTCAACTGCTGTAGTTGGTAAATTTGATCCACTTCTCGTATTTATAAAGACTAAAAACGAGTATATCATCACTATTGATTTATTGAAGACTTCAAATGGGTAGAACTCTTCACCTTCTTTTTTTTCCATTGCCAATAATTTTCACCTTTTTCTTTTATTCTACTTAAATTTATAAATGTTAAACGAGAATAATAGCAAGTCTATTTAAAGAAAAAATCAGATTTCATCATTTTCTAACTCAAAAATTTCTTGTTTTTTGTACACAATTAAAAACTCCAATGCATAAAATCTATGATTTTTTTAGCCCAAAAACTGTTTTTTATAAAATCTACTGGGTGACAGATTTATCTATTTTATGCAGATTCATGCAAGACTTTATATATGATCAAAAGAAAAGATAATTTTGACAATATAGAAAAAATTCCAAAAGTCCATTGTGTTATCGAGAATTTAAAGAGATTCGCTCTCTAATTATCGATTTTGACGTTTTTGTGATTTTTTTATTAATATTTAAATTCAACTATAGTGAGTAAAATATGGCAGTTAGTAAGGAAAAAAGTTCTCATTTTCTAAATTCGGGATTAATCCAGTTGTCTACAGAACATAAACCTATTTTCCAATTAGATGACAGAATATTGAAACATAATTACAAGACCTTACCATATATTGCCTATATGCAAATACTTTATAATTGTAAAAAGCTAAAAGATTTTCCGCATATGCGGAATGAATATATCAAACAAATTAATATCATTATTCTACATGAAAAATTGTTTAAAAATCTCATTTTAATAAAAAAAAATAAGAAAAAAAGTGAAGAAAAAAATGGATAATCAACCACTTTGTTCAGAGGGTCTGAAAAAAGAGGTAGTATCTAAGGCTCCCGAAATCCCCAAGCTTGATTATCAGAAAGAGCTTGAAATAGATTGTCAGATACGCTTTAAGGAAGGGCTTAAGAGGCATAAGATTGAAGGTTCCTTCCTTAAAGAGAGCAGAAGAAAGGGTCCTAACTTCATAAAGCCATCACTTGGAGGGCTTGGTAATGAGAAAGCTGTATTATCTAAGACAATTACTAAGAAGAAAGTCTTCACATATACAGGGATTTCTTTAATTTTTATAACCATGTTGTTAGTACCTCTTTTTATGTTATTTGAAAATACATATTTTCCAAAAGAATTGGTTATCAGTTATCCTCTCTACCAATTCGTCATTTTTACCCTCTGTCTTGTTATTTTTACGTGGAATATGATATTAACAAAAAAGCATTGGTTGTATTTCTTTTTAGCTCCATTACTGCTACTTATTTCAATTATCATACTTGGATGGATACTTAGTCCATCAGTCATTTTATGTATTACTCCTGGTATGTTGGTGCCTTCTTACTTTGTATTTCGAAACCTACCCTACCTAGATAAACCAAGGCATAAAAAAGTAGGGAGACATACCTCACTCTCCTCAAAATATCATAAAAATAAATTCTCATTATTTTGGAGAGCTTTGTTCCTTCTCGTTATCGTGTTTTGGTTCTTTTTTATCTACTTTCCGCAGTTTCTTTACGTCCCTGCTTTTCTAATAATAACTAGTCTAATAATGTTTACAAAAGAGTGCAAATATGAAATAAGGAATCGAATTAGGCATATAAAAGAAAATTATCATGATGTTAAAAATTTTCGAGCTGTAGTCCTTATCTTAATATTTTTGATATGCATGCCTTTAGTATTTATTACTAATTCTTTAATTACGTTAGATCCACCTGACCTTGAATTTGCAAAGATACCTCAAGAATCTCGGATTACTTCTTCTAATATTGATTATGAGTCATTAGAATATTATTCCTCTCTTGAAGATCTAACAGATCTTTCAATAAATGATAAATTTATTTCTACCTGTTTAATTTCGCCAATATTCGGCGAAGTTGCGACAATGCGGTTCCGATTAATACCTAAAGATGTCGCTCCAGTTGAGGGATATCAGATTAAAAAATATTATGACGCAAAACCAAAACATGTAAGTGGACCCTTAAAAGATTATAAGCTAATTACTGGAGTTCCTTTAGACACTCTAGACCTTCTTCCAGGAACATATACAGTTAAACCCCGATATAGTGTTCTAACAGGGTTTTCTCATAGATCGGTAGTCCCAAAACAGTATGAAATTACCATTGGAAAAGATACTTTAAAAGTAATACCTTATGAAGATTTTCATTTGGATGTAGAATATGGAGCTTGTTATACGATATATAATAATAGATCATGGCAAATCATCTACGATGGTATTATTGTCAATTCTTTAAATGAACCAGTACTTGTTAAGAATTTGACCTTATATTATGAAGACTACGATAAATTTGTGGAGGTTGCTAAGTTAGATACCGATGAGCAAGGAAGGTTTTATTATAATTATACTAAATTTGGCGATATTGAGCAAAATGCCCTTATAAAAATTTATTATGAAGGGGATAGGCTTTATAAACCGCTTGAGCATGTCGAATATCAAGGAATTGAATATGATGTTGATGATAAGTGGTATTTCCTGCCTGATGCAGATGGTGATGGTTACCCTGATTGGCCGTACTCTTTATGGGACCTCATTAACAAGTTTTCGACAAGCGCATCTCAGTCTGAACCTTCTTCTTCACTTGCCTTTATGTCTGAGCTTGATGAAAATACTGGAATTAAGACCTATGATCTAATAAATAATTTAGAAGGTACTATAAAAGGGAATACAACCTGGGTAACAGGTAAAAGAGATTATGGATTATATTTTGATGGTAATGGCTCGATTATTAGTGGTGGAGGTACTTCGGTGAGTAACTGGCATTCAGAATACGGTACTGAGCAATCCATTACCAGTTCAAGCTATACAGAAAAACATACTTTGGATTTTACGGCTCCTGCTCAAGGTGATTATTTAATTATTATCAGCTGTGAAGTTGCTCCTGCATCAACTGGTGCTTCAGTAGGAGTTCGAGCACAGTTAGATGACGCAACTGCATTAATGGAGGCTTTGTATGAAGGTGTAAATTCTAATAGAGATTTAGAATATAAATGTGAATCTACTATGTATGTCGCAGAAAATCTAGCAAGTGGTTCTCATTTTGTTGATATTGATGCTCTACAAGAGAGTGGTACTGGGTATATTCGGTATGCCCATATTGTTGTATTAAGGCTAGATGATTGGCTTCCTACAGCAGGAATGTATGAATATGGAACAAATGAAGGGGCAATTACGCTTGCTGGATCGGAAGCTTCTTATAGCGATGCTGTCTCAATAACATTTACCCCTGATACTGCGGGAAAATATTTAGTATTGGCAAGTATGGAAATGTATGGTTATAATACCGGAGATTCTATTTGTGCCCGAATTAATTATGATAGTGGTTCTGAATATCTACCAATCGACAATACAGAAGAATCATATGAGAACTATATAACCTATGAATCAAAAGACTTTTCTGATTGGCATTCCTTTGTATGGGGCGGAATCGTCAATATCCCAGCAAGTTCTAAGACAATTAAAGTGCAAGCCTGTAGAACGGGTGGATCTGATCCGAATGCTGAAGTAAGAAAGCGAAGAATTGTTGCTATTCGATTAGATGCCATGAGTGCTGATGTGGAATCTACAGAGGATGCTACAAGAACCTCTACCTCCAGTCAATGGGCAGACAAATCCACACTAATTTTTACCCCAAATTCTCAGCAAGATTACTTTATTATTGGAGGGATGACTATAAAACCAGATTCGACCAGTTATCCTTCTCATGCCGAATTAACTCATACTTCAGGCACTAATCCAGGTACAATAAGTTTAGCTAATGTGGATTCCAAGGATTCAGCAAATCCAGCCGATTGTATACCTATGATTGGAGTTATCATTAAGGAGTTGGGTACAACTTCCCAGACTTTCAAAGCCCGTTATGGATATGCTAACAGTGAAGGTACTACAT
This sequence comes from Promethearchaeota archaeon, assembly GCA_048940765.1. Lineage (GTDB taxonomy): Archaea > Asgardarchaeota > Lokiarchaeia > Sigyniarchaeales > SOKP01 > Loki-b32. The sequence goes on from JBHLOG010000005.1 coordinate 26,783, forward strand.
ACGGAAAAGGGAGTTTTATTGTGGCAGTTCCTCTTGGTGGTGGAGGTAGTAGTCCAACTTATGAAGATTTTGATTTCGTTGATTTTGGAGATATTTTAGATGACGCGTTAGGGAGTTCAAATGATGAGTTTGTAGTAACTAGTTGGATTTATCCCACTGTTTTTACCTCAAATGAAAGTGATAATGGGATAAAAAACGCTTTTCTGTCTAAATCTGGTATTCTTGAGATTGGTGTGAATGAAAGTGGATTTTTACAAGTTTATTTGAATACCAATAACGTGGAGGCTTCAGCTACGTATGGATATGCCTATGCAATCCCTCTTAATACTTGGACTTATATAGCGATTCGATATAATAGTTCAGATGTCGATGTTTTTATTGGGGATATGTGGTTCCATTCGGCTCTTGGAGTAACTGCGGAACCATGGAACAATGGAGGAAATCTTAAAAGCGGATCTGATTTTATTATTGGCGCTGAGACCACCTCTTATTCTTGTCTTACTGGAAGGCTTGATGATATTTCCATATTTAATACCTCCATTTCAAGTGCTGAGATTGAGAGTCATGCCAGTGGTCCAATTTTAGAAATACAATCTACAATTTCGAAAGAGGATGGGCAAGGGGGCTGGACTGCTTTAACCACTTCAGGAGAAGTTATTGACGGATACCTTAATTTTCAATGTGAGAGTACCGGAAAACCTATAGAGATATTAGACTTGTATTTGGCTACTGAACAACCAGATTTACAAAACCCCACTCCTGAGGAATGGTATTTAATAAGTTCATATAATTATGATTCCTCTCTGTATTCATATGTTATTGATAGTTGGGATCTCCCTGATAATGAAAGTTGGTATTTCATCTGTAAGGTAATAGATGATATTGGGAAGTTTGTATATGATGCTTATAATGTATATTTTGAAATAGACCATTTTTCTGAACTGGTAAATTTCACTCATCTTGGGAAAGAAGGAAAAATAAATTATAATTCTGAGATTGGTATCATTCCGCAAGATGATTGTGAATGGCATATTGCATCGTTAGATTTATATGTCAATTATTCGGATGATATTGATTTCCTTACTTCTGTCAATTATACTGATCTTCAGGCAAATTATTGGTTAATTCCATTAGATTCGTTATCAAATTGGATAACTCAAAAGAGCTTATCTCCAGATGATTATACCATTAATTTCATAATTGAGGCAAATCTGACCTATGGATCAGAATTTCCAATTTATTATTATAATTATACTTTGGATAATATCGTTTTAGATGTTAGAGGTCCTGATATATCCTTATTGTCTGGAACACCTTATACTCTTACTTTAGAGGAAACATATGATGTTGTAGAAGAGAATTTGCTTACTATGGCCATCAATTCCACCGATTCTGATTTTGCCTCGGTTGACCTTGAGTATAAATATATGACTCCTACCACTGCATCTTGGGTTAAATATAAATCATTTGCTGCAAATAATAATTCTTTTGCCTCTATTATTTTCGATATTAAAAATCTTCGTGATGATAATATTAGCATTCGTTTTACTGGGTATGATGAGCTTTTCAATAGTAAAACCCTTTATGAGACGAATTATTGGTTTATCAAAAATTTTAACAACCATTTTGAATTTGTTGTTGAAGGGTTAAACAATTCCATGTTATATGGTCTTGATGGAGATGATATGGTTGATGTAGACTTGAAAGTACTTCCGTTCGATAATGATATTACCAAAGTTGTTGTGAGTACTAATTATGAAAGCTTTTCCCTTCAAAATCCTGTTTCAGAACAAAATCATATCTATTTTGTAGATGATGGCGGAGAAGATATAAGGTTAAATTCCACCTTTTATAATATATTCGGGTCTGATTTTACCATCATTCCAGTAAACGTCAAGCTTTATCAAAGTACTACCTTAATAACTTCGAAAGATGTGAGTATTACTGTCATAACCGCTACTTTTACTGATATTGTACAAATAGCCAACCTTACCATAGATTTTTCCAATGATACAAATAATATCTGGATGAGTTTTGTAAATCAGTCTTCCGCGTACAATAATAGTCATGGAATTCCATTTATAGTAAATAATAACCCTCCTGTGCTAAAAATATATAATTCTATTGGTGAGCTAGTAGATATAGTATATTTATATGCATATTTAGATGGTAATGGAACCGAAGTATATAATAGTTCTGAAATTGAAATTGTGGACAATAGATTTATTGTTCCCTTGCCAATTCCCCAGTCGGGAGAAGTTTGTTCAATTGAGGAAGTTATTGTCAATGGTAGTTCGTATCTGTCTTCATATTTCGTGGATCTGGAAGATGATGAATTACTCATTACCTTGCTGACCAGCGGATCCTTAGATGGTACATATGGTCCTTCAGCTCCAATTACGATAAAATATGGTACATCTACTTCATTACGCACGGAAAATCATTTTACTGGAAGCTTTAATTTTACTTTACTTACCCAAGATAATTACACTTTCAAAGGAGAATTTTTTGATATTTCAGGAGCAATTTCTTCATTTTTCTTATCTGAACCAGTAGCCATTGATTATCAAGGACCAAGTATTTATCCTCAGTTTGATAACAATTTCGCGGTAAATCCTGAATTAGGTTCAATTTCTTTTAGTATCACTGATTTTTCTGGAATCTCAGCTTACTGGTTTAATACATCAATCTCAGGAGAATGGCTTGTTATAGGTGATATTTATACCTACTTCTTCAATGATAGCGCCTTATCAGAAGGATTATTACATCTTTCGTTAGGTTGTAACGATACGATCGGCTATGAAAGTGAATTAGAATTTACTTTATTTTTAGATAAAACAGCTCCTATATTTACCGATGTAGATTACGATCAAACCTATGGAAATAATTTATTTGCAATAAATGCTACCATCTCAGATAGTTCAGATTATTCAATCTCCGTTGAAATTATCCATGTTACTTCCGGGACTTCTGTTAGTAATTTTGAATATTCAATTATTGAACTTACTGATAATCTATGGCAAATTCTAATAGATACCATTACGCTTCAAAATGGGTATTATAATATTTCATTAACCGCAATTGATGCTGCTGGAAACTTTAATATCTCTACAATTGAGAATGTATACTTTGATAATGCCTTTTCTGTGGTGGGTGATCTTATTGAGCATATTTATGTTGATGGTGAAAGTATCTATAATACCACTATTATTGATACCCTATACTTTAATAATGAGAAATATCTTACACTTTCTGCTTATGATACCGCTTTCGATAATTTTAATTGGAGTCAGATAGATCAGACCATCGCAGATCGACTAGGAATTGCCAATATTTCCATGCTGTATACAAATTCTTTAACTTGGTATAATATTAGTATTGAAGGTACTTTAGACTATGAGACACTTACATATCAAATTATGGGCTATGGAGATCCTATAAATTACAGTGTTCAGAATATAAAAAATATTCAAAAGCTTAAGATTGGAAATTATACAATTGATAAATTTACAATTTTGCTTGATGGTACTTCTTTATTACTTCAAATTGATGAGCAATATCGTTATGCCCTCTCTCCTCTTTTGACAGATCAAATTTTTGCTCAGTTCTATGAGTTGACTTCTGATATTATACCCTTAACGTTTAACACTGAGATAGAGAAGTGGGAATTGAAATCTGTTGGAAAAAATTACTTTAATATTTCCGATTATCTTGAGCTTATTGAAGGAGATCAATTCCTCTTTTGGCTTGAAATCATAGATGGTTTTGGGAATGAGCTACTCTCACATAAGTATAGGGGATATTATGATAATGTCATCGAAAAAATTGGTAATTACAGTCTATTTAATTGGCATCTAGGAACAAATTCAACTGGAGCTGGAATAATCGTCTTTGGATCGGATGATCTCAAAGATAGTACCGTCCAAATAGATACTTCCTCAATTGCCCATACTTATAATGATGAGGAAGATGTTAGCAGAATTTATATTTATGGTTCTGTCAATGAAACAGATTGGGAGTTTGTGGGAAGGGCATACTTCTCAGGAGAAGAAAATTTTTGGAATTATTATTGGGATGGAGATTTCTTAAAATCTATTAATGAACTCCCTCCAGAAAATTATTATCTTAAGATATATGTTTTTGATAGAGCGGGTAATTTCTTAGATTTTAGTGGACGCTATTCTGGAACTTATACCTTTTTTAATAATACAGTTGGAAGTGTCCCTGATGGATGGATAATAGATGAAACATATGGCGTAGGAGGGACTGCTATTGTAGTTTCTGAAAAAGAAGGTCATAAAGAAGTGGTTGAATTTGAAGATACTAGTAATCCACCAATTGGATTATTTTCTCCCATCTTCTCAAATCAAGCTTTTGGAACTATTGAGTTTTGGTTTTATCCGGAAGCAATGCCCTCAAGTCTAGCCTTTAATCTTATATTAAATTATGACTCAACTCAGATAACAAATCTGTATTTCTGGAATACGGGAAGTGATTATGTATTCAGGGTTTATGATGGTAATCATCACTATGTGCAAACAGGGTGTAGTGTAGGAAAATGGTATCATATTAGAATGGATTTCGATTGTCCAGAAGATTCTATTACAATTTATATTGATGGAGTTAATAAAGGAACTTATGGTTTAGTTGGTTCTCCCAGTCAAGTAAATAAATTGTTATTTCAATCTTGGGGGACAACTGGCTCAGGTCAAAAAGTATATATAGATTCAGTTAGTTATTCATGGGCTGATTCATATTCTATAGGAATGAATAATTATGAGTTTGGATATTCCGCAGTAAAAACTTTTGATTATACTCAAATTCAACTTCTTACAGATTTAGTGTTTGGGCATATTTTTGAATATAATCATACCGCTCCTTCCAATGAACAAGAAATATCAGGTATTATTGAAAATTATTTTGGAACGACTAATTTATGGGATGTGATTTCAGAATATTACAACCCTCTTGAAAAGCAATGGATTCCGATGGCAGTTGATTCCGCTACAATACAAACAAATGGTTCATATAGTATAACATGGGATATCAATGAAGATCAAGCGTTTATGAATGTGATGTACGATTTATCTTATGACTATTTACCAATGAATGTTATATCGGCTTCCAGTAATGACCTATGGGGCTCATGGGGTACATTTTCAAGTACTGGCAAGTGGCAACCAATCGTGATTTCAGAAATTAGTTCTAATTTAGATATTTCTATTTTTATTTTTAATAATTCAACTGGATGGCAGCTTGACACTTCTTTAAGTAATGAAGCTACTATTCCTTCTCTAAATAATCAAGTCTTCAAGTTATTTGATATTCATAAGGATGGAAAGTGGGAGATTTTAAGAATTACATCTTCTCAAATAGATGTCATTTATTTAAATGAAGGTAATACTTGGACTGTAAAGACCAATATTACCGAACTTTCCGGCTATGAATATTTTGAATTTGATCTTGCATATGATGGGAGTTCATCTCACACACTATTTGCGGTTTTTCAACAAGATTTGTCCGAAGATCTTTCAATATGGTTATATGGGTTTGATACTGATTATTCGCTATTGAAATATCGTGAGTGTGGTTGTCCAACTAATTTTATCCCTTCTGCTGTAAGATTTGTTAATGATTTTTCTACAAATAATAGAAGAGCAGTCTTAGTTGCGGGGTTAATGTCGGGAGCGTACTATTCACAGTTAATAGAATATGATATTGATTTAAATATTAAAAATATTCTTGTTGATTCTATTTTAGGGAAAATTTCTATTATTGAATATACGCAATTTAATGGTGTTGATTCTATTGTTCTCGGAGTTAAAAGAATTGCCATTGGTAAAATGGATGCGGTTATTGTTTTAAGAAGGAAGACAGGGACAGAAGAGTGGGTTGAGTTTGAACTATCTAATTTTGATGAGGTTAGATTTGAAATATTGGATCTTCTAGCAATTCATGAAAATAATATTAATAAATTAATTATTGCTTCGAAATCGGGGCTTTTCCAGAGTAAAATATCATATAATATTGATGTAAAAGCCGTTAATAGTCCAATATGTTACAGTTCTGTTATTTATACGAAGCAAGAACTTGCTGAAATTGCTCAGGCTAAAGGGAAACCAGACTATTATCCTTACATAACTCCACCTCATATCCCTATTAATTATATATATAAGATATGGTATCGCTCTTCAAGTACTGGACAGTGGTATACGCTAAATAGCGATTATTATAGATACTCTAAGAATGAGATTCGTTTAGATCTCTTATCTATTTGGTCAATCCTATTGCATATAAAGATCTCCTATTCATTTGAATCGTTTGTTGTCCAACAGCGGACTTCAATTGACCCCTCTTTTAAGAAGTATAGTGGTTCTTCCGACACTCAAAGTATCTCAGTCTCAAGCACGTTTTTCAAGGATTCTTCACTTCCTCTGCTATGGTTAAACCCTGCAACTGCATATATGAATCCTAACTGGAGAACATTACCAGATAGTATGACATACCAACAATATCCAGTCATAAGCGGACTGGGCAATACTGTTGCATATCCTACCATTACTTCTGGTTGGGGTAATAGTTGGGGTCCTGAGTATACATCGATGCCTGAGTTGGAAAATTCATTAATATATTATGGTGATGATTATGATTCCGGTGAACTTTCTCAGTATCTAAATTCCAAAGATGAATTATATGGAGAGGCGAAATTTGGAGGACAATTTGAGAATAATTATATTGATAAGGTATTAATTTCAAATCCCTATCTTAGTGAGACATATAATTTTAGCCAAATGTATTATTCAGAAATTCATGAGTATGATCAAGACGGAGGCATCTATAATTGGTATGATCCTTCTGGAGGAGAGTCCAATTCTCATTATGTTCTTGTTAGAAATAGGTTGTCGAATATTACCACCTATAATACCAATGAAGATCTTGAAATCTTTAATGAAGGAGTTCTTCCTTCAGGACAAAATCCTATAACATCATCTCCTACAATTGAACAAGCGGAGATGGCACTTTTGAATTGGAGCCAGTATATAGCTACTTCTAAGTCAGGTTCATATGAAAATTTTGGATTAGATTTTACGTCTAAATTACCTGTTGTGAGTAGGACAACCTTAGATTCAATCCACATATCATTTGATGCAACTATATTTTCTACTTCGTTTACAGCAAACTATCCATTATCCTTGCAGATATATAATTTTGCATATAATAACGGTGAGGGACGTTGGGAGTCGCTTCCTATGGCTCCCTTGGATGAGGATAACTATTATGATATTAGTATTACCGAGAATTACCAATTCTGGACTTGGGAACCTGATGGATCCAGTCCTTCAACTACTGAGTTTAGACCTAAATGGAGCACTACTAGCAATTTAACTATAAATACGATAAGTTATGGTGAGACTTTTCCAGCGACCATTGGAAATGTCTTTGGGCAAAATAATGATGAAATTATCTATGGAACTGGAATTACTTCAGGAGCTAACTTCTTTGATCATGATTCGAGTGGGTATGAAGTAAATGATTTATTTACTCAAGATTATAAAATTTTATTTTATAAAGATGTCTCTCCATTCCATGCGAATAAATTTCAGCTTGATAATTTAGTGATTGATATTGACAATAATTGCATTTTTACTCGAGCGAATGATAACTTTCCAGATTATGATACCAGTTCTCAATTTACCAGTGTCAACTTCTATCAGAATTTTCTTAATGATAATAATGAATTTAAGATTAGATTTTTAACAGAACGAGAAAGTGGTCAAAGTATCCCCTATTTATGTATAGGAAGTTTTAATACATTTGCTTTTACAACTACTAACTATCTTAATTATAGGGAATTTGAATCCAATGCTGTTGATGGGTCTTCCTTAAGCGAAGTTATTGATTTCACTTCAGACGGTATAACATTAAAGGGATATAGTGGTTTTAATTTAAAAGAACAAGAAGAGGCTGTTAAATTCCGCGATACTTTTGGAGAGACTGTATGGACATTCTCAGGAGCTTCACCAGATACCATTGAGTTCACTCAAAATCTGGGTTTGAATGCCTATGCTCATTCTCTATATCCTAATACTCATTATGAAGGCAATCCTTTCTATTCCTTTGTTGAAAATAATGTTAATATTAAAAGACCTAACAGTGCCTATATTGCATACGGTACCTATAATTCGGGGTACCTTTATTATTTACTTGATAATGATATTTACGTATATAAAATAAATTCTCAGGGTCGACAGTTATTAGGAGAATATTCTCATGAAACGGAAGTAAGGTATGAACTTCCTAGAGATACCAAGACATGGAATTTAATTTATGATTTTTATGCAGAAGGTGGTATTAATTTTGATGCCATTATTCGATTAGGTACCTCATCAAGTGGACAACAGACTATTAGAACGCTTTCTGGATCTAGTTCTTACGCAGGTACAGTTCAAATAAATGATCCTAATCCCGATTATCAATATGTATGGATTTCTACATGTTCTGATTCATCAAATTATGTATTAGCAATGGATCAGTTATGGGTAGCTAATATTTTACAGACATATGAGACTTTTATTAAAACACCATCAATTCTTTATTATGGTTTTGCGGATAGTGATGTATGGGAGTTAGAGTGCTCGAAGCTTGACGGTTGGTATGATATTAACTATATAGATTTATATTCAACTGAAAGCTTCGATAGTTCTCTTACATGGAATAATAGACCAAGTGAAATTATCCAATTGAATTCTAATTATTACGCTAGCGGGATTCCCAGCTCATTTTCAATAGATTTAGGAAGAGTTAGTCCCAATATAAATTCCTATTTCAAAATAAAAACAGGTGAAAATGGTGGTGTAAAATACAATATTGTAGGGATTAATTATATATTATCAAAGTTCCATCAAGAAGGGGGATTGCTTTATATGCAAACAGATGACCCAACTGGAGAGACATTAACCCTTAAAAGTCCTATATATGATGAAGTTACCGAAATTACTACTAATGACCAATTAGTCATCGAGTTTAAGGCAAAGACAAACGATTTGATAACCCTTAATCTCTATAAAGATAGTAATTCCACACCTGTACATTCATTTCCTATTGTTCCTCAAGGAAACACTGATTTTACTAATCAAATTATCATTTTAAACCATACTTCAAATTTGGAGTTTGATCAACTTGAATTTACGGGAACGATTGAAGCAGAGGAATCATTTTTAGTTTACGGAATAACAGTAGTTCAGGGAGCTAGTATTGTAGATACGAAATTATCTGAATATCATTTTAACGAACAATTTACTGAATTAAATTTAGTTGATGGTACCGTTGTAGAAGGAACACATGGATATTATGCTCATTATGAAGATAATCAATATTATTCTATTGATTCTACAGAAATTTCTTATACCGATCACCGCATTTCCGTAGAATTTGAATTCACTTTAGACCAAACCGAAGTGGATGAAATCCATTCTCTAGATATTGAGCTAATTGGAACAAGCACTGGTATTTCATTAGAGGGAGATTATTACTCCATTAAGAATTTCGCTACGGGTCTTTTTGAACCTATTTCCTTTATAAGTGAAAATAACAAGCTCATATTTACCATCCCAGAAAATCAAATATTTCAATTATTTTATGAGGATGATCAGAAATACATTGTAGTTTTCTTGGTAGAAATGACATCTGCCTCAAATTTTAGAATAGATATTGATAGACTGAGTGTAATTACTTTTCAAGAATGGAATGCTCATAATGATATATACCGAGCAACATTCACGTTTGAGAAACTTTCTGGTGGGCAGTCTACTGACCAAGTTTTTGTAGGAGTAAATGAGGAAGTATTTTTTACTATTGGTTATAATGAACTTGATGCTGTCGGATATGATAACATTATTTCCTTTATTTATGATTTTAATACTCAAGTATGGACTGCTTTTTTTAATGATAATTTTACAACGAAATTTACTATTGTTGATAATGAGCCTACCATAATGCCAAGAATCGAATCTCGGTTTTCGGATAATACTACTGGAATTATTGTAAAAGAAATAGAATCCCATTATTATTCCTATGTAAAAGATGAGAGTGAGTTTGAAAAGTATAAATCATTGATTCTGAGTTATAAAGATAAGTTCTCTCATGTGGATGGAAAAGTGTTTGATGATACCTCATCTACATTAACCCCTGAAAATGAATTCACACAAATTTGCTCTGATATTGATATTATCTACTCCTTTAATGATGAGATGGCAAAAAGTAATATATTTAGCTATAATCTTTTATCAACCGTTTCAGTACATAGCAATGATGATGATTTTAGTTCATTGACATATGATGAGTTAGGTTTTATTACAAACGGGTATACCTTTCCATCTCCACCTGATGAATATTCTCATGTAAACTCTGTTTCTGGTAGTAATTTCACTCCTGGATATTCAGGAAATCCTCTCGATGAAAGTGGCGGCGGTTATTATACTGTAAAATCTACCGGATTTGAATATCCTGATCCAATTGGCTACAAATACACTTCTTCTAGTCAAGTTTGTGAAACAGTGGATCTATTCTGGCCTGGTCCTCCTTATCATGATAGTGGTGATTTTGACGTATATCCTAACAATGATGGCGGCTGGGATACTGGTGTGGATGATGAGAAAGATCGATATTGGTATCTAGCAGGAAATTCGGTGGATGATGATTATATTCATGTTAAGGATACTATAACTTTTAATGTACCAAGCTGGGCGGGATCGGCAAATACTAAAAAACTATGGATCAGATTTAAATACGATGCCGGTGATAATGATGATGATTATCGTGTACGACTTTACTTTTGGGAAGGGTATAGTCTTTATTGGGCACTTATGGAAGACCTGGGTACTAATTATGATAATGTATGGTACTATGCCAGCATTAATATAAATCCAAACTGTTTTAAAGATAATCAATTTAAATTAATGTTTGTATGGTATTGTTATGATGGATCTGGTGGAGCTCCATTAATGCATGCCTATATCGATTTATGCTATTTAGAACTATATTACGCAAATAAAGTATATTCATATATAACTCCTGAGTTCAACTCACCAGGAATAGGCGCGCAAAACGACTTTTATCTGGATGCCTTCGTTTGGTCTAATGCTGTGGCGTATATTATGAAAGTCTATATTTATCATGCTGGAGGCACTTTTTCTCAAGAATTTCATTATAAGGACTATTTACCTTTTAATCTTAATCAAAAATATTTTGCTGATATTTCAAGTATTAAGTTTGAAATTGCTTTATCTTCTGATAGCTACCCTCAATACCGAGAATTAATTATGGATCTATTACGATTGAAATGCCTCAATCAAGATGCTAGTATAACAGTATATAACAACAAGACTATCACCGGAACAACTATTCCTGATCATATTTATACCAATAACTATGTACCTCTTGATAGTGGCTTATTTGACGATCCATTTTTCGGAAAAAATTCTATTCAATTTACACTAAAAAATGCGTTTACCACACCTTCCTTTGGAAGAAGTAGCGGAACTTCATTTACTGACCTCGAACTTGTTGATCTAGATCTAAATTTTACCGTGTATCCCGATGCTTCTCAATGTCAAGGTTTTGTATTAGGAAAAGGTGAAATTGAAGGGAAGGATGTGGAAAAATATCCTCCTTCATACTTACAAGATTATTCCAACTATTCTACCAGTAGATTTAGGCATAGCGCCATCGATGACATCCAAATTCCTCTAATGACTCCAATTGAGTTAGACTTTAATCAAGTCGATATGGGTGAATTTGAGACAGCATCATTAGAATTAGCATTAAAGTTAGATATTAATTTACAAAATAGGGCAACAGATGCTACGTGGAGTTCACGCTTTAGACTTTTGTTTTATAACTATACCTCAGGATATTGGGAAGATTACCCTGGAATTTTAAGAGCTGAGAATCAAGGATATTCTAAAGATGTGTGGAACCCAGATTGGTCTGATAATCATGTGGTATATTTACAGAATGTTATTGCTAATACCTTTATTCCTATATCAAATAATAATAATATTAAAATTAAGAATCCAATAACCATAAAAGGGCTCACAAATCATACTATTAAAGACGGAATAATGAAATTAGCAGTAATCTCATATATCCTTCCCAGTAATTATTCTATTGAATCCGATCACCCTTATAATTATTTTGTCTATGAACGAGCAGATCCTACTATTCCTATCAGTATCTCTCAATCTGTAGAGGTGTTAGATTGTGTATTAGTAGCAGAATCACGTGAGATTATGTATCCTGAAGCATTTCTTACGGCTGAGTTAGAGTTAAATGAAAATTTTAGGGCGAATTTAAGTTCTATTAGTAATTTAGGAGAAATTGCCTCGGTTAGAGGAAGATTTATTGATCAAAATTCCATTCCCTATGAATATCCAATTTATTATTATTGGGTTACGTCTGAAAATGAGTTAGTGTTTAATTCTCCAATGAAATATATGTTTACTAGCGTTATTATAGAGTATATCCCTCAAGTAAATCTCATTTATAATTCCACTGATGGGAATTGGTATCTCCCCGAATGTTTTCTAGGAGGAACATATAATTTTACTAAACCATTTTTTGTGTCTGATTTATGGGTTAATGAGACTTATTATGGCACCTATATCCACCCCGATGCTGATGTAGGCTATACCCTTGTAGAATCTGCATGGAGAACCTATGTTGATTTCTATGAATTTGTACATCCCGATGCTACAGTGAAAGGGGCAGTTCACTTTGGAAAGTTAAATGATACCAATCTTTTTAGGATTTCTTTAGGGGATGAGCTACTATATCGATATAATATATTGAATAACGCTTCTGATTATCTTGGAGGCACCTTACATCTCGAGATGAATGTTGGATTTAAGAACGTAATTTACAGTGAACTGACCCAAGTATCATGTGAAGATTATAAATTATATGTAACTCTTTATCAAGTCGATTCATTTAGCGGTGCCACTACAACTATAGGATATGTTACCATAGATCTTGATAAGCAAGTTCTAGGATTTCACTATTATACTCTTGATATTGATTTAAATGATTTCGATTTGGGTACAAATGGCAAATCTATTTTAGCGGATACGATTACACGAGGCAAGAATTACGATCTATTAATTGAAATTGATTCTTATGCTTACAATTGTTTTGTTGACGGAGAACTATTCAAAGGAATGTACGCCCATGAGCTTTTAACTGCCCATCTTGAGATCAATACCCAAGACTCTCATCTTATTTCTGATTGGTCTCCCGTTTCTACTCCGTATATCCCTATTCCGCAACATAGTATTTCATTGACCAAAATAGCCCCTGCGAAGTACATTTTTGATGATTCTTCATTATTATATGACTTTGACTTTGCAGTAGAAGCTATTAGAGCCCAAGGTAGCAATCTCACTGAATATGTTCATTATATTTTTGATCCAGAAGAAAAATCAATTACCCTCATTGGAGCATATAACAGATATTCTGGAATGCTTTATGGGGATATTACCTATAAGGGGTTTGAATGGACTCCAGGTCATATCTCATCCTTAGAACCGATTACTCTTACCTTCCAAGGAGATTATATCAATAATATCACGAAATTCATGGAATTGGTTGTAGAATATAATAAAATTTCTGGAGTAGAGATGGAAAAAATTGATAAATATTCAGGAAGATTAGTATTGTACGAGGAGAAAAAGAGTCCCGCTTTATTAAATGCCTATCTATATAATTTTGTCGAAGATACGTGGGATAAAATAGATTTTGTGTGCTATGATGATTATTCGGGAACCAAAACGTATTCATATGTCGCTGATAGGAATTTTGTTCTTTTCGAAGATTATTTCAATAAGACCAGTTCTAAAGAATTTGAAACGAAAGTTATCTTTGCTGTGGAACAAGAAGTTGGTGAATGCTTTATCACGAAAACGGGATTTTCAATTACATCACTTGGAGCCAATCTATTTTATAATACACCTCATTCTCAGCATTTAGTAAAACCTGAATTAGAATTTGATATTGATCTTACAGAATATTATGCAAATTCAGAGATTTATTTAGAAGAAATTTCTCTTAATTTGGATTTTGAAGGAGAGATTGAGTTTGATGATGCTTTTATTTACTCCCAATATGCATTAATTGAGGAAAATTGTAACTTCTATTTGAGAAATGAATATCTTGATTTTGAGGTTTTTGAATTAGAAAGTGATAATTTTATAATTTTATCGAGAGAAGAACTTAATCGCCTTATTTTCCATGATATTGAAACAGATAGATATTATATTCGGGCGAAGTTAGAATATGACTGGAATTGCATCCTTCAGATGAATCTTGGTAGTAATTCCAAATTAGAAGTGCTTGCCACGCTTAATTTACATAAATACAATCTTTTAGCTGCATATACTCAATATGAAACAACAAGGATTTCCGCCTCCGAATCTACTATTCCTTTTGAGATGCGAGCTATTTATGCTCCAAATTATATTCAAAAGGATACTTCTATTTTTGTATTTGCGGATGATAATGAGCTTGACATCGGCATTTTCGGTGGATTTTTGCGAAATTCCGATACGCGACAGCGATTAATGGTAAGACAAAAGCTGTATTATAACTTTACTGAATCCCAAATCGGATGGACGCAAATTTTACTTGACCAAACATATACCGATGGGATTCTACGCTTTGTTGTACCTTATGGGTATTTATCCTCACCAATAGATTACTTAACGGATAATACACAATTTACCTTTATAACTGATACAGAAGTTACTTCTGTTGCGTTCTACTATCACAATGGACAAGAGTATCTAAAGAAAGCAGATATGGTTCAAGATATTGAGGATCCATCCATTTTTACCTATACATGGAATAATGCTTCTGGAGATACCGGAGCGAATTCTGGGGATATTGTTAATCTCATGTTTAACATCACTGATATATTAGGAAATAGTGGTCAGTATAAATATAACTTAATTGTTGATTTTACTCCCCCGACACCTACGATTCTCTTGGGAAATGGGTCTCAAAACTTTCAAGATGATTTAATAGCCTCTCCCACTACTCCTATTACATTTAATTCCAATGAACCTGAATATGAGAAATCTCCGGTTCATTATAATTGGACTGATGAATTTACCTCTTATGATGCGGGATATATGAGTCATTATGATTTACCTGATGATTATAGTAATATCTGGAACATGGGTCCACTCTATATGTCTAATATGTTCCCTACAAAAAGTATAACTGAGACGTGGACTAATTGGAACTTAAATTATAATAATCAACTTACAATTTCCTCATTTAGCAATGGAGATTTTGCTTCTAATTTGAATACATCTTCACACACCCCTATTCAACCTGATAATTTTACTGTGAATGATGGTACTTGGGAAAATATAGGTGATATCGAGGCGATTGATGGGAATTATTCTGTAATTGAATCTACTCCTTATGTACCTGTTCCAAATGAATACATCGATTCTATTACGTACACGAAGGCTGCATACCATTCAGGTTCATTAGAAGATACCCATACTGATGATAGCAATTATCTTTATATAATACGTGGTTATTCTGCAGGATGGTTTTGGATTGATATTACCTTTAATTTTGATCCTGCATTAGATGGAAGAGATTTCTATATTTCTGCTCATGTAGTTTGTTCTTCTATTGGTGTCACGCCTTATCTGCAAATCAATGGCGAAAATTGGAAAACAGGAACAACTATTGATTTTGATAATGAATTATATAATGGAGTAAATTCGATTCGATATTATACTTCTTCGTCCACATATGGTGGATACTCTCCAGACTATTGGGGTGTAAAGATCTACTATTTTAAACTTGTTGAGAATAAAGATCCAGACCTCGCAGAAGTAGACGTTCAAGTAGATATGGAAGTAGATGATAATTACATGGTTAATTCTCTACTATATTCCCATAAGACGAATGTCTCTCAAGTTGTTGATTTGTGTATTTGGAATTGGGGTAGTTCTCAATGGTATGAAATCGAAAGCGTCGATAATTATGCTTCATTTGATGATGACTCATTCAGTTTGGGTCAAGGTAGCCCATATGTAAATTCTACAAATGGGGTTAGAATTCGATATCAAGCGTCTGGGAGTTCACCATTTCAGTTAGAAATTGATAGGTTAGCTCTTAATTGTACTCCATGTCAGGGTGATATTTATGCTGATATTACCAAAACTATAAATGACAGTTTTCTTAATCGCTATGATTCCGGATTTTCAAGTTATAAGAAGTTGTATAATGTTACTGTTGATTTTGATTATCGATTTACAAAAAATCTATCCCAATTCAATGATTTTGCGCAATTTACCCTTGATGGATTTAATTATGCTCTAACAAAGGATGGTTCGTGGCATTCATTTTCGGAATCTATTGAATTTGACTCAACCTCAAGGGATAATTTTGATATTATGTTTAATATTTCAAATGGTCTGCTTGAACTAGATAATATGGAATATAGCCTTGTTTTCAAGTGTTTAAATACAAGTGACCTCGTTATCCTTCAACAAGATTTCGAAATTGAGTTTACAGAAGAAAGTAACCTTACAATATTTAAAGACTTTAGAGATGTTGAATTTCTACTCTTTAACTCAATCAATTTCTCCACCATCAATGATGGGAAGACATATTATAATACTAATGGCAGAACCAATAAATTAGAAATTATTTATAAGATTAAGGCAAATAACATCTGGTATTCTTTTATTTATTATGCAAATTCGGCTGATTCAGGAGTAAAGCTGTTTAATGTCTCTCAGTTTATGAAAGATAATAATTTAATTAATTTTCAAGATTTTGCTGTCGAGTATATTATTATTGGTAACAATACAGAGTTAACAGTTAATTACTTAATATTGGAATGTATAACCAATAAAGTTTGTATTCAAGAGTATTACAGAATTATCGATAATGTTCAAGGTGTTGTTTCCGAGTGGAAAGCGTTCAATTCCAGTGAAATCACAGAGTTAGCTGATTTAGGCGATTTACCAAGTAATTTTAGTATTGAATATAAAGTAGTAGATTTTGCCGGGAATGAGGGGATTAATTCAACCTATAACAGTATATATAATAATATTATTTTTTCAACGGTGAAATCAATTACTTTAGCAGATGATACTATTGATCTTAATTTAGGTGAAAATAATCGAGAAATATCATTCACTAACATAGGTCAGTTTAACAATCTTGAGTTTTTAGAGGTGCTTATTAACGGGTTCAATTATGGAACCGCATACTTGGATTCTGGGACCTATCGACTTTCTTTTGGAACCGAGAATTCCAAAGAGACTTTAATTGGGTATTCGAATTCCTTGTTATCACCATATATTTATTCAAATATTAACCCCTTAAACCATATAAGTTGGGAAGTAAAAGAGGATGACTATTTTGCTGCCGTTAAACATGTCCTTGTTGATGAAGATATTATTATGGTCAATCCAATAACCTATAACGTTACATCTGCCTTAGAACTCGAACATCTTTATGATAGAGGGTTTGGATTGTCGAAGTTTATGCGACTCCAGGATGCATTTTATTACAATACCACCTCTGGAGAGAAGATAACTCTTTCTGAAGGTCAAGATTATATTATTACTACTGATGGAATGGTATCATTCCCAGAATGGTCTACTATCCATGATTTATATACCAATACATCCCAAGTAAGTGAAGGGAAGATTCACTTTAATTATGCTGCTTCCAATTTCTCTGAACAGCTTTCCCTTTCAAACGCAGATGGCTTTTTCATCAACTTTACCATGCCTTCAGTATATTATGACCATACAACCATCGAGAGACTGGTTATAACCTTTAATGATGCGGAAGGACATTCCTTTAGTGCTGTGTATTATGATCTTGACTTGCGTGAGTACTTTATGCCTTCTGTGAGGGAACAATATGAGGTTGAGATATTTGGTCTCGGACAAATGATGGCAATTCCGTTATACATCGATATGAACAAATTAGATTTATCAAATCCTGCAATCTCATTTGATCTTAAAATGTTAGAATCAGTTACCTTCACCATTTCAGATTCGGAACGATGGCCAGGATCATTTATGAAAGAAGTTGAAGAATATACGGTGTTAGATCTTCCCTATCAAAGAGTAGGCGTTTTAGATTTTGCTTTATATAATGCGATAAGTGATTCGATTGATGTTGATGAAGATGGCTATGTAACCTCTGAAATCGAATTTCGAGCCCCTGATTATTATAATTTTTATGCTCAAAGTGAATTCAAAATTAAACGATTGGATATTGAATTTACCAACTTAAAAGTATTTGCGTATAATGAAAAAATTAATGCTGAATCGAAAATCGATGTGGAATATTCGGATTATTTTGAATTAAATTATCGATGGAATAATTCCCTTTCTCCTGTCCCATTAAATGATATTTATTCCCTTCCTATTTCCTTAATGAATGCGAGCTCACAAGAACCCGAGATTCTTGGTTTCAGTATAACCAATTGGGTTGGACATAAGGAGGATCGTGATTCTCTTGCAAGATACCTTTCAAAATATTATTATTCAAAGTTTGAAGTGCCTAAAATGCTGGGGCTTTATAATATTTCCTTCGGCTCTTTAGGAACTCCTTTATTCAACATCTCTTTTGCCGATGATTTTACTTATTTAGTAAATGTTACGCAGGAAGGCCTTCATCCCACCGATTCGATTTATCTCCCACAAGACACCTATGAGTTAGAATATGGACAATCACTATTACTCGATGGATGTGTAAAAGATAATGATGAGTATATTGTAGAAGATGAGGTATATCAATACAGTTATACTGAAGCTCTGGATGGTGAAACAGTTCATCATTTAAGAGTAGTCTCTCCTTTTGGAGATTACAATTTCATTGACAAGGAAGAGTTTGCCATCTATTATATTAATAATGAATTAGAGCGACTTCCCTTATTTTCTACGTTAAATGATAGATATTACAAGGATATGGAGATTTTAGATTATAATAAAGATCCACAGATTAGCTATGTAGAAAATACTTTTGTTTTAAATATTTTCTGGGATGAGAATTCGCAAGAATTTATTGATTATGATACCTACCTTTTAATTTCCTATAAAGTAATAAAGGGACGACCGATTTCGCCGTTGTCTTACAGTTCTTCAGATTCTTATGAGCATAATGTCCAACAGAATTTAATAGAGATCCCATTTGCTAAATATGATATGATTTTAAGAGATTGGATTACTGAGAGTGATTTTGTTGAACAATTTATTATTAATAAATATCTGCTTTATGTAGATATTGAGGCTACTAGTGCTGTTTTACAGGGAACTCAGTTTTATGATGGGCAATCTATTCAAACTGGTGTTATTGCATTTGAGAGTATTTATGTTAATTGGAGTACTTCTGATACTTTTGAATTACTCAATGAAAGCGAATACTCATGGAATATTAACGCAAATGGGGAATTAAATATTTCTGGTCTCCCTTATTCATCTGGAGATATCTTTAGAGTTATATATTATGGTATAAGTCCTGTATCTGTCTTTCATCCTCTCACAAGTTCTGTATCTTCAATTGATTATATCAAAGTCATTAATAATACGGGATATGAGTATGAATTTCAGGTAGATACTGAATATGTAATTTCTGAAGATGGTTATTGTATTTATTTCAAAGATTTATATAATTCTATTTTATCAAGTAGTAATTTTTCAATTTATGATAGGTTTGAAATTAAATACCATGCTCCATTATCTAAGAAGGTAGATCTTTCTCAAAATATACTGTTAATGTTACAAGATTCATTTGGCAATGATATTCCTATAGATACCATCCAGATTGATAATTTAGGATTCTTCAAATATGAGCAAGTTTTAGATGTTGATAGCCCTCTCTCCATTCCACTTGGCGGAGGGAGGAAATTAGTTCATATGACTCTTAAATACCTTCCTTTGAACGTATTTAATAAATCTAAAAATCAATTAGTTAATATTACCTATAATGATCCCGAAGTTGGAAAAATCTACTCATATAAAGAAAGTAATTCATGGGCAAAACCATTTACAATAGTCACTATTCCTGATAAAGTAAAATTAGAAATGGTAGAAGATCCATCCCAAAACATAGTTATTACTCAGAAATTCTATGAAGAGCGAGATTATATGTTCAATTATAATCCAATGGAAGCCTTGGAAAAAGGAGAGGAATATACCAAAGTTATGATTGATGCACTGATTAAAGAAAACTATACTTTTACCTTTAAGCTTACTGATTTTGAAGATAAACCTGTAAATAATTCTGTAGTATGGCTCCATATAGGTTTAATGCCAAAGAGCGAGTCTAAATTCCTAAATGATCGAGCTATTATTGAAGAATATGGTCTATATCCATATTATGAATCATTAGGCACAGAACCTGTGACTTTTAGAGGTCCAGGTACTAGCGCTGTTGGAGCCAATAAGATGTTTGGTAGACCGCTCCTCTACGAGATAAACCATGGTTATTCCAATTATAGTGCTTATGGACCTTATATGTGGGTATATGGAGTTACCAATGAGTTAGGAGTAGTTTCCTTTGAAGTATCTCTGGATCATGACTTTTTAACCGATTTTCTTGAGATTTGGGGCCGTATTGGAAGTTTTGAAGAAGAATTCTCTATTAGTTCAATAGAAGATATTGTTCTATATATTCGTGCTTTTAATAGCTATTTCGACGATTGGGATGATATGGCAATTCATTCTCCAGAACAATACCTTACTTCAAAAGATGGAGTGATTTTTGATGGTTCTAATGCATTAGTTAATCACACACAATCCAAGCTTCAAGATAGCACATATGCAGAAGGGCTTATCCGTCTCTATAAAAAGCATATTACTCTTGCGACTAATGATCATTATAGTTATAAATTACCTGATTCCGATATTGGTGGAGAATATGAGCCATTAACATTACACTTATATGTAACCGAAGCACAGCCTATTCCATCTGGTAAATTGCCTACTATTGAATCCCTTTCTGCAGTTCTCAGCAGGTCAGATTTAGAACCCCTTCCTCTAAATATTCTTAATGACAGTGATTATAGATATTATGCTTATATTGATTTTATCACGCCCTCAGGAAATGTAATAGAGTCTCTTTATAGGGAGATTCTTCCTAAATATAATAGCGGAACTATAACCTTTGATAACATCACTGTTATCGATATTCTTGATAAATTAGGTCCTGGAATCTCTACTATACGAATTCAAGTTGCTGAATCCGAATTCTATAAAGCATCTCCAGTAGTGCTGGTACCTCTTGAAGTAGTTCCCCAGAATTGGATAAGATTTGGGGAAAAGAATACCATAATCGATCTAGTAGATCCTTTTGTTTCAGCATGGGGTACTGCTTATAATGATGATAAGGAGATGCCTTTCGAGAGCAACTATCCACACTTAATTGGAAGTGTGTGGATTGACCCCTACTTCAATGCAACGGGTGGAGAGGAATCTATCCAAGATTATATTGATATTAATTTAGATTGTACTATTTACAATGAAGATGGAACGACAAGCACCTTCCCATTACAAAATAATATTATGCTACGCCCTGGAAATCACGATGGAATAATGACGTTCTCAATAGGTCTCGGTCCTGAAAATGCATTCTTAATGGGGTTACAATGTGACTTAAACTTATCATTTAATATTGATTTAAACAAAGACCAAATTTATGAAGATGGGCGCGATGTAAAGATTTATTTACTTGACCTTCGCCTTGAAGAGAATCCTTCTAGTAATACTCCTCATACCATATGGTCAATATATGATAATGGGTTTACTTCTAGCGAAATTACTGTCTTAATAGCCGAAAATACTATTGATAACAGTACGGGAATAAAGTATGTGGGAGGGACTCAGAATGGACAGACTTACGGGCAAGAAATCGCATTTTTATTTGATAATGATACTTTAGAATATGGTCTTGAAGCTGAAAGTGAATTGCTATCTCTTTTAGCTTTAGATGAAATTGTCCCATTAAAGGTTATTGGAATTAATAATGGTGATGAATATGAATTTA
Organism: Promethearchaeota archaeon; assembly: GCA_048940765.1. Lineage (GTDB taxonomy): Archaea > Asgardarchaeota > Lokiarchaeia > Sigyniarchaeales > SOKP01 > Loki-b32. The sequence goes on from JBHLOG010000005.1 coordinate 48,869, forward strand.
TACAAGATACCGATTGGACGATGCCTTATTATCCTTCTGGACTTTTGGTTAATGATTCAATGATAGAATTTACAGGAACTAAATTACCCGATGAAAGAACTGAGTTTTCAATTATTTATAAGTTTAAATTTGATTTTGAAAGCAATTATTATGGGATTATAACGTTAGGATATACAAATGAATATAATGAAAGCTCCATTGAACTTCAATTGCCCGAAGGATTCTTACCTGAAAGTAATAATTCCTATTCTGTTATGTTTGCCAGATTTAATCAGACTTTTGATGGGAGTTTAACAGAGTATACATTACAATATGGAAAGCAAAGTGCTAGTCTATCAGACTTTATCATATACAATGAGGCAGAATTGAATATCCTTAATGATAATACTCAGATTGGTAAAAGTATTGTAAATAATCACCTTAAAATTACTTTTACTGAAGGAGCTCCAAGTTCAGAGTTTAATGTAATATATGGAGTTAAATCAGAATATTTACTTGGGTATGGGTTCCAGAAGGTAGAGAAATCATATAGCGATTCTGTACGATTAATGAATAATACTGAAAGCACTTATGCCTTCATTGATGAATCTGATAATGTTTTAGATTCATATGCTCTTGATAATCCTTCATTATATATTTCATTAGATGATTCTCCTGAAGCAACAATTCTTAAATTGCTCAATATACCCCTTTTATATGCCCCAGAAATTAATTTAACGTTTATTTTTGATGAAATTATATTAGATGTTATTGAGAATTTTGGTGATATTTTTAATAACCTTACTATAGAGTTCAAATATATTACCAATGACGGATATTATGAATTTTATTCAGATCCTTTGATAATTTCATTAAATTACTCCGAAATTTCTTCTGAAATTGTAGATGGTACTTATTCGATTTCCTATAATAAAGATTTGCAAGCCATTTATGATATGGTGGGTACCGATAGTGTTGATATCGAAATTTCTTTACGACATGTTGGAGATTGCGGTAAATATATTCCGTACATTATTTTAGATCAATATGATTATCTTTCTGATACTCATCTAGTAGAAAATTATGATACCATGCCCTATGATAAATGGGGGAATCTTGATGTGAAAGCAATGGTGAATACTCCTCATTGGTATCAAGTCTTTAGCCGACCTTTTATTGATTGTATGTATGGAAGTTCACCATTTAAACTAATGGATGGCAGCCAAGTTACTATTGCTCTTACCGATTTACCTAATACAACCTTAGCTTCTCTAGATTCTGATGGTGAGACTTATAACATCAATTATTTAGGTACTTCAAAGACACTTTTGGTAAACTCAAGTAATTTCTATATGATTCCTAACCTAGGCATGTTTATTGATACCTATAATATTGATAGTCCGTTATATCAAGATGGATATCTTGATTTGTATTATGGCTCTGGAACGGAAATTGACGGAGAAAAGCAATATACAGCAACTATCTATATGGATTATGCTGGTGATCCTGTTGCAGATTATAAATCTTCCATTTCAAATAAAGTACCAACTTCTTGGAAGAAGACATATGATTTTGCCAATCAATTCATTACTACTGAGAGAATAACTGTTGAAGGACGTGTATTTTATCATCAATTATTTGATTTAGATACTGATCTCAATAATTCTTCAGTTATGACCGATATTTTCCCCGATTATGACAAATATATCTACTTTGGGCTGCAATTACCTGAAAATATCGATATTGATGAAATAAGAGCCGTGGGTTTACCGTATACTTATGCATTATCAGTTCAAGGATTTCCAATTGGGAAATATAAAGAAGAGTATTGCAATATACAGACTTCAACAAGTGGAACCTTTAGTCCTTCTCAGCAAGTACTTGAATTCGATACTGATTTTGCCTTAGAATACGATGAAAATGGCTCTGCCTATATCCTGTTCTTTAAATCCGTTGGTGAATTAAGCGCTTATACCGATATTAATAATAAAATTATGGTTGATTATTGGATAAATCATGAATTTATGCAAGATTTTGATTATTATATTCATGAAAACCCAACGAACCCCTATAATTCTCAGATTGAATGGAATTATGGCTATACTGATGTTAATGCCTTCCACCTCCATCCCGATTTTACGGATGAGAGCAGTTTTACCGTTGAGTATACAGCTTTAGAGTGGGAAATCTTCAATAATGATTATATTAAGAATGGAATAGATACCTTTACTTTCCAACCATTAGAATATTATAATATTTCTATTTTATATACGGGAGATACAAGTTCCGATATCTTTAGTGTACAATATATCGTTCCTGAAGGTCAATATGAAGAAGATGATGTTCTATTCCCCTTTATCTATGTACTTGCCCAAATAGGGGATAATGAAGAAAAGATGACCGTCTTTTCAGTTCCTAATATTGAACAGGAAAATTGCATCACTCAAAATGCGCCGAATTCCTATAATTACACCATTTACTTCAATGAAATTGAGACGTATATTAAAAATACCTATGGACAAGATTATGAACTTGTGGAAAATTCATATATCTATGTTTTAGCCAGATATTATTCCACTTTATTGAAATATCCAATGGGACACACTCCCTTTAATTATCACTATATAGGAGAAAATGATGATTATCATATAGCTCTGTATGTTGATGATCAATTTATAGCCTATTCCAATGAATCATTATTCCATGATTATGTAGAGAAGATTGAGAATGAGTTTATTTACTTTAACAATAAATCAAGCGGACAATCAGGATATATAACCCCTAATACAGCGATTTGCCTTGAATATAAATTTAAATTGCAACCTGGTTTATTAGAGAGGAAACACTTCCTAATCGTTACGCATCCGTGGACGAATGCTTTTGATACTATTTACGACCCGATAATAGCTGATGATCCTCAATTAAGTTATAGAGAGAAGTATAGGAAGTTAAGTGGTGGATCCATTATAACCCCATTTGAGTACAGCCTTTCGATTGAAAACAGATATAGCTTATACCTCAGTTATCGTCTAAATCGAAGAGATTATTATGAAGAGCAATTTGAAATTAGATCGAAATACTTTAACAGCGCTCAAAACGGATTTGAGTATGAAATTATGTCTCAGGCACTTGATAATTATATTGATGTTCTGCAAATTAGTGGAGAAAACTCAATTAATGTCTATTATTTCGATAATTATGGGAAAATGCAGTTCTTAGACGTTTCTCATTATACAGTAAATCTTGCTACCAGAAAGATCGTTATTAAAAACGATGGCAACATCCTTGCCTCTCCAAATAACATCCGTAAATTTTATGTTTCGTTTGTTCCGAATAGCAATGATAAAGAGATGGGAACATATCGGTTCACTTACGATCCTTCCTTAAATATTACTGAAACTGTGGATCTAAGCTATTGGGATATTATTGGAGTAGAGGGTGTGGATGTCATTCCTAACCTAAATGCTTATTATTTCATGGCTGAAGAAGAATCTACAGTACAAAATATTGTATGTTATACTTCTCAAATAGCAACGTATCTTAAAAAGGGAGACATATTAGAATTTGATCTTGAAGGAGAAATAGGCAATTTTGATTCTACCTTACTTAGTGGAATACAAAATGGCGATTATCTTTCACTATACCTTGATACCAATATAAAGAATCTTGAAAGTATAGATTATCTTGCTATAGAACTCTATAATGCTCAAGGAAATATGACTGATTTTGCCCAAAAAATCACCAGAGAAGAATTGGAGATGTTTGATTGTAATATTAAAATCACATTACCAACAACAGAATCAAACTCATTAAAGAAAATACGAATAATACCAACATTCAGAACCGATAATGCCTATAGTAGCGGAAATACACAGGGAATTGCCAGAATGCAAGTAGTTCAATGGGATTCTGCTTCTGTCCTTGTTGGGGAAGATGGTCAAGAATATATGCAAGTTGAGTTGGAATATGATTTAAAAACGGAACTTAGCGGGCTTGATTTAGCTTACATTTATAATGATAGAATTCAATATCTCAATTTCTCTGAAAGCTATTCACTTGATTATTCTGTTGAGAGTTATATCAGTAATATGGATACCTACTTCTTACTCATTCCAAGTAAATATATTCATCCCAATACGAAACAGTTAACCGAATTTGAAGAGGGACAAACAATCGTTATTCGCTATAATTCTCCTGTGAAGAAAGGAATTGCTTTAGGAATTGGAAAGTTGTACTTTGAAAGCAAAGGATATAATTATGATTCGCATCCTGACCTTCCCAATGCTGAGCTCTTATTAGTAAATGCCAGTGCTGATAATGCATACTCAGAATTTACCAGCGGATATTATTATCAATGTCCTATCCCGCTCACTCCTTTCGATACAGAATATAATAATCGATATAAATCCATTAAAATTGATCTAAATCTCACATCTTTATTTGAATCAACCGGAAATACTACTTTAGATTTTACCCATCTTCTCTTTTCAGTACCCGATCCTTCCTATGAATTAACTATTAACGAAGTTCTTCTGGTAGAAGAATCGTTTGAGCCGACCACTGAATATGGAAGTATAGATAGCCGAGTATGGCAATATACCGAAGTAGAGATGTTTATAGCAAATGCTACCCCAGAGAATGATGCATATCAATTGACTTTAGAGAGTCCCCCGCTATTTTATCCTGATTCTGAATGGCTTGATTACCTAAATATTTATGATGAGGATGGAAGTTATTATACCGCAGGGATTACTGGAAATGATCATCAATTACATTTTGAAGTGGCGAATAATACATTTACATGGAACCCTGATTTCAACCAATTCCCTGAATATTTTGGTATGGAGTTTGAAGAGCCGTTAATAATTGAACCGAATAAGACCCTTTACTTTGAATATGTGACTAATATCTCATGGGTTGAACCTATATTACTTGAAATAGAAAATATTAATCTTGATTCCATTCGGGTTATTTATGATTATAACTACCTGTTAAAACCAGAATTTTACGAGTGGTATTCTGATTTATATCCTATAGAGCACTCTTATGAAAATATCGCCTATTCCTTCAAAGAAGAACCTGAATACCAAGTTGTTCAATATTACTATGAAGCGTTTACGGTATATGAAGAAATTTCTCAATACACCCATACTTTTGATATTGGTAATCTCTCTTTTGAAGTTGATTTTGTCAATTTAAGTGTATTTAAGGTAATCGGAATAACTCCTACCTTCGATTCTGAGATTTTGACAGATAATGAAGATTATACCATTGAATTTAATAAAGCCTCAAAAGAATTGATTATTACCGACTTGAACTCTGCCAATGGTCTTTTAGATACCTTTGATCAAATTACCGTTATTTTAAACTATTCATGCGGTCCTATTTCAAGTTATTCTGAAATTTATCTATTAGATAGCTTTAACCAGACCTATCTATCAGATTACGAGGAGACATTCTATAGTTATGTAGATGTTGATTATAGCTACTTATCACTCTCTGGTAGCTCATTATTTACTGAAAATTCTGAAATAATTACCAGCGGTTATACTCAATTTACATCTATCGATTATACTCGTAATGCAGATATGAGCAATAACAATAAATTAATTGGTTATGGTCTAGAAATTTTTGATAATTTCGAAATTTATTATGATGAAAGTTCTGTAATTTATATCGCTGATATTGATATGGACGGAGAGCCTGATTATAAACATACAATCGATGTAAATAAGGATGGAACAATAGATATTGTGCGATATGGTGTTGATGCCCCAGATGGTTCTGGAGAGATCTATTGGCATACCATTGTTCAAGATTTTGAATCAAGCGAAGTAACTATTTCTCATCAAGTAGAAGAGGAGATGAGAACCAAATGGTTTGATATCAATGATCGACAATTTGCTCATTATGACTTTAATGCGAAAAAACTGATTAAGATCGTGCTTACCTTGCCTCTATTAGCGCTCCATCTTGCCCGAATGATGCTTCCTGATGTTGATTATTGGGCTCAAAAATCAACTCAGCAAAATATTAAAAAGGAAGAATATATCCATAGCGAATTTTATAGTGTAAAAGTTGATAATGATCACGATGGAATCCCTGATTCTCAAATAAATTACGAAAAAGTCAGCACAAGTGTATGTTATACGGTAAATGAGTATAGAAAGACACTTTTAGCAGCGAAAAAGCAAGATATTTTTTCCTTCTTGGACGAATACATATCTCGAAGTGTTGCGTCTCTGTTTAGTGATGATTATGAAAATCCCGTATTTAACGAGCATCTCACCGAAGAATGCCTTGATTCACAAGATTTTAGCTCCTGTAATGGATATACTCAGGATAATGCTCCAACCTTGCGAGCAACCTATAGAAAATATACTCAGAATATTACTACCGCCTATATTGATCATTTTGAACAAGCAGCAATAACTGTTATTGATTTTGATGAGGAGGGTGATATTGAAGAGCAAAGGATCTACATTGATAATTTTGATAATAATGAAATTACAGGGGTAGGTGACTTCTTCTCCGAGCTTGCTGCGGAACATAAGGTTACCAATCTTAATATAGGTCAACAGTCGAGTATTTCATTCGATCCTGCCCTTCCATTTACCACTCCGGCAAATATCAGCTGGGATGTAAGAACATGGGGTTCTGATAACATACCCGTCAAATATGATTCTTTACAGGTGTATGGTGACAATAATTTCTACTCTACGAATGCGTTTGAAAAGACTATTATTCTTCGAATTCCCAATAGATATTCCCTTTATTATGATTTTGGCAAGACTTCGAAGAAATCGGTAGAAAATAAGGGCTGGGTGGAGTTTGAAGTTACTGGAATGCTTATTACTCCTCCAGATGGAAAGGTCTATTATACTTCAGATGTAGAATCTTTTATTACCAGGACTGCAAAAACAAGCGGGCATTATTTCTTTGTAGATACTAATTTGGACGGGTATTATGAGACAACGTACATCCTTAGTAATACTTATATAACCCCAGACTCATCGGGAGTTCCAAAATATAATGTAATGTCCATTGGACTTAATTATGATGGTATCCATGATTTCGCTCCCTATGAAAAGCTAAATAAGAAAGAGCATACGGTCTGTGATTTTGGTACAGTAGCACAAGAATCTACCATGTTTGGTTCTGATTGGGTCTATAATTTTGCCAAGCTTGAAACATACAGGCTATTATGGGAAGAGGAAACTGTTTGGGATCAATATAAACCAAAAGATCAAATATTTGAGATTCATAAGCTCGTAGAAATGAGTGATAAAAACAAAAAGTTTTCTACCCTTTTCTATGAAATTCGTCATGCAACCTATGATAGAGCGTGGGAACAATACAAAAGACAATTAAAGGGAGATATTGCAGAACAGGTATTTATGACTACTACTGCTTCGATTTTAAGTGCGGCAGTTGAAGCCATTATAACCGCATCAAGTTTGGGAGTCTTATATGCTGTAGCAAAAGCAACTGCTATTGTGACCTACATTGCAGTGTATACATTATTGACGAAATTCTTTATTGATATAAAGCTTCATAAAGCAGAATCAAGAGCGAGATCTGAAACGTTCTACCCCGCAACAAGTGAGTATGAAGAACCTACTTCTCTTAATGAAAAGAATGTTGGAGATAGAGTACTTCAAGATACGATGGCGACAGCGCTTATCGGACATCCTGGAGGGTATTATACCACAATAAGCGGAGGAGAGCCAGGTAATATGTACACAGCGCATTTGTTGGTAAGCCCTCCCAATCTTGCTCGATGTAAAAATGCTTTTGGCGGATTCTTGGAGTTATTATGGGAGAATTTCAAAGCCATGGGTAAATCTGATCCAGATGCCTTTACTGCCTTAGATTTTGATGATGTAAATTTGGATTATTTCCTCTTGACCAGTGAATTACCCTCCTTTGATAAAGGTGCTATTAGGTTTGAAAATACGAAGGATATTTTCAATATTTATAATCAATATGCCCATAATACGTTAGGATATTTAGAAAGGAAAGTAAGAATCTCATCGAACAATCAATTTGATGCCATTCGCCCGATATGTATTGATGGACGACCCCAATATGAGTTTATTTCCAGAAATTCCTATCAAGCAGTTCTACCTCAACAAGTGCTTTATAGACCAATTGTACTAAGTGAAGACAGGTATAATTATTTACGACCTGCGCCTGGTCATCTTACTATGGAAGTTCAATGTTGCGATTTTGTCAATACCCAAGGACTTAACGGTTACCAATTAGAAAATTATGAGCTTCAAGCTGGGTTTCAAGCTAAAATTCCCATTAATCCTAACGGTTTTGAGTATCCCATTCAGTATATTTCTGTTGATGTTATTAAAGAAAGTTATTATGGTGATACCCAATATCTTGCCAGAGATCTTATCTTAGATGAATCTGAATTCATGATTGATCAAGGCAGCCTTTATTTCACGGATTCAATTGAGACGGTAGTTTCATCCAAATATTCTGGATTTAAGAGAGCATTACAATCCACCTCCTCCAGTTCGAAAGTATATTATAAGGTTCATGTGTTCTTTGATCTGTTTGTTCCCGACACCACCGAGGAGACCAATCAACTTGCTTTAGCCCAAGCCACCGCTTATACCATTATGGACTTTTTCAATCAATACACTTATGCGGAAGTTTCAGCCAATATGATTTCAGAAATCGCTTATACCGAGACTCTAACCTTCTGGTCAACAGTAATTAGTGCACCGTTAGCATATTTCGGCTCCTTGGCAGTATCTGCGGGTATAGGGAAGCTTTTTGGAGAAGCGGGAATGAAAGCAGTTAAGCAATACATCCTTCAACCCATGCTTAAGCAAATATTTACGGTTAAAGGACTTATAGGGTTTGCATTAAGCCCCGTTAAAGAAGTATTTCAAGAAATTATTGAGGATGGCTTTATTGAGGCATTATCAGAAAATATTGTAGATTTAGTTGGTGGAACTGATGCTTTAGGCTTCTGGGTATCCTCCTATTTCACATCAGGAAGAGAAGCAACGGGCGCATTGGGTCAATTGGTATTGGGCAAAGGGACAGGGAATTTAAAGACTGCTATCTCTTTAATAAAAGCCCATAAGTCAGGAGATACCGATACTATTGTAGAAATCCAGCAGAGAATGGGTCAAGAAATGCAACAGCAATTAAGCCTTGAACTACAGGCAGACCAACAGCAAAAATCATGGCAGAAGTTATTGAGGTCGGGAGTGTTCAAGGGTATATCCATGGTAATGTCCACGCTTTTTTTCGGAACCTTCAACTTTTTGGCACTCAACAGTTTTAAGAACCTCATATCCGATATTAGGACGCTTGGACCGAGAGCCTACGGAGAATATAAGTCAGAACAGCATGCTAAGAGCAAGAAGGAATTAGAGACTATGTTTGCTGATCAGCCAATGTACAGCCCAACTAATCTTTTGGTCAACAATTTGGATAAGCAAATGAGAAAACCTGCAGATATCGATGGTGAGACCCTCAATAATTTCTTTACTGGTCAGCAAGAAACAAATATCGAATATACTCCCGCAGTTGACCTTACCATTCTCTTTAATCCCAATCCAACCTCAGACTTGAGAACTGAACTTGCAAATAAATTTAATGAGATTCGAATAAATAGCTTTTTTGAAATTATCAAGACATTCACAGATTTATTTTCGGCTGGAGAAGAAATTGAGCAACTTAAGAGCCTAATAATAGAAAAGAAACCAGATATAACTGATATAGGTGAAAAGAAAATCAATGTTGGTGATGGGAAGGAAGGATTACTCTTTTCCCTCGATAGATATATAATTGAAAATATTTATAATGAATTTTATTTAGGGAAAGAATCTCAGTCCATTGATAAGGAAATTAAGAGAATTCCATTCCCGGTAGATTTACTGGATAAAGCAGCTTCCATGCTAAGTTCAACTGTTTACGAAGGACTACCAATCTTAATTGAACAAGGGCAGAATATTGTAATAAATCCTGACGTTACGATTAAAATCATCAATAAAATAGATAGTGGTCTGCGAATCAATCAATTTGAAAGAATTATAATGGATGTTGGAATCTTTATCACCGGAGGTTATCAACTTGAAGGAAAGGTAAATTCAGCGTCTGATTTCAATGAAAATTCCTTTGAAATTTTTGTTGAGGATCCAATTAGTGGAAAAACCATAAAACTTA
>JBHLOG010000081.1:0-15091 GCA_048940765.1 Promethearchaeota archaeon
AAAATTTTATTAGTTTAAATTTGGGATTTACCCATTAAAAATTATAGAGAATTTTTACTATAAAAAGCTTGATAGAGTAAATTACTAGCATATTTTTGTTTTTGGTGGTAATTTTTTATTTTTGGTGGTATTTTTTTTCCTATTTTCTTCAAAAATTATCATAATTATAAATACACCCTTAAAAAAGAAAGAAATGTTATTGTCTGCTATATATTTTTACTCAAAATTTTTTATTAGATTAAGAGTTAAAGTAATTATGGATAAGCGATATGAAATTCGGCGGGCGGAGTTCTATGACGCAAAAGATATACATGGAGTATTATTAGCTGCATTCGAAGAATATCGTCAGTTTTATACTCCTGAAGGATTTTCTGATACTGTTATGTCAGAAGATACAGTAAAAAAACGCATGAAAGAAATGACTCTTTATGTGGCAATTGACCAAAATGGAAAACTAATAGGTACGATAGGGTGGTTGAAAGTAAGTACTGATGAAGGTCATATACGTGGAATGGCAGTACTCCCTGATAGGCAAGGGAAAAATTCTCTAGCAAAAGATTTATTGCTTACTGTGGAGGGTGATGCGCTTTCAAGAGGGTGTTCATTTTTAACATTAGATACCACTAGTCCGCTAAAAAGAGCTCAAAGTTTTTATAAGAAGCATGGTTTTAGAGAAACGGGTAAAACTGGTGATTTTTTTGGCTCAATTATCTATGAGTATGCTAAAAAAATTAAATAATTAAAATACTGTCAAAATAAATAAGCTTTTTTCATAATAAATTGTTTTAATTAAGTATAAATGTACTTAAAAAATGATTGTGAGTATATGTTATATACAAAATTTCAAGAAATTTTAGGGACTAAATACCCTATAATACAAGCTGGGATGGGACCATATAGCACCACCGAGCTCTGTATTGCTGTTGCCAAAGAAGGTGCATTAGGATTAATTTCAACCATTGGAATGGCTGCTGGAGGTGCTAGTTCTGTAGCTCCTGAAGTAGCTCAAAAAATATTTGGTAAAGGGAGTCCAAAAGTCATCGTAAAAAGAGTGATCCAGTATGTATATGATAATTTAAAAGATGTTCCAGGGGCAAAATTTGGAGTCAATATACCTGTTGCAACTGATTTTGATTATGCATCAAGACGTTTAATTAAGGGGACAATAGAGATTTTAAGAGAAAATCCAGATATTAAAAATAAATTGAATGTGATAGTGACTTCTGCTGGTGATCCATTACCTTGGGCGATTAATGCTGCTTCTAAAGGAGCTAAAAGGATAGGGGTTCCCATTAAAGAAGAATTACCTGATATTATTTGGTGTCATGTTTGTCCAAATGTTAGAAACGCTAAACGAGCCGAAAAAGCGGGAGTTGACATTATTATTGCATCAGGTAGGGAAGGTGGAGCCCATTGTGCTTGGAGAGATGTCTCATCAATGGTCTTATTACCAGAAGTTGTAAAAAATGTGAATAAACCTGTAGTTGGAGCGGGAGGATTTTCAGACGGAGCCTCTTTAGCAGCAGCTTTAGCACTAGGAGCAATAGGTATTCAGATGGGAACCCGTTTTATTGCTACTAAAGAAGCTGATTTTCAACAAATGTGGAAAGATGCACTCGTTGAAAGAGTAGAAACGGATACGCTTGTAGCTCGGGGATTTTTTGGACCTATGAGATTTATTAGAAATCCACAATCTTTAAAAGTTGTAGATGAAACGATTTCTGGAGCATCTGATTTATTTCGGGGAATTCCCTGTCCTTCAAATGATAGAATAATGAGAATAGAACTACAAGGACTTGATAATCTATATAGGGAAGTCGAAGACGACTCCATTATTCTAGGAGGGGTTGTAACTGGGAGAATTCATTCTATTCCCTCAGTTAAAGAACTTCTTGAAAGTATAATAAATGAAGCGGAACAAATTATTTCAAAATTACCAGCTTACATAAAAAAAGAAGAATTATTAGAAATCTAATTCAACTTTATATTATTCAAGTATGGCTAAAATTGTTAATTATTACGGTTTTAAAGATTATTTAGGGAAAGATGTTAAGATAATTGGTAAAATCGCCAAGGAAATATGGCAACATCTAACAACTTTCTTAGAGTCTCATCCATATATGAATTACTTCGACTTAGACGATGGGTATCAAATTGTTATATACTCCAAGGATTCAATTTCATGTAAAAAAAACATTGAAATTGTAGGAAAATTGATTAAAGTGGAAGGTAAACGCAAAAATCCAAGATCTAAAATAACCGACAAATACTTCGAATATCAATTACTCGCGAATTCTTGGAAATGTCTTGATTAAATTCTTAAAATAGAGGATTCAAATGAAAAAAATTACAATTTACGATTATAAGACTCAAGAAAATGAAATCCATAACCTTATTGCTGAAATTAAGGATAATGGAGACTTGGTTCTTTCAGCATACGATTGTGGTTAATCAGTAAAAAATTTTTATGGCGATTTTGATCATGAATACTGGCTAACGGTAAAATCTGAGATTGTTTCTTCGGTTTTATTATATTTAATAAAAGATCGTTTTAAGAGCGATATTGAATTTAGAGAATGGCTTGATGAAAAAAATATTCATTTTGAGTTCTATTCATATACATAGAAATATGCTGATTTCTGCTTTATAAAAGATATTCTTTATTAACTATTAAAGGAATTGAATATAGAACTATAACTATTAGGTCTGTTCTATATCTTTGGTATAAAATCATCGTTTTTCACATCTTTTTCTTCAATTTCATCTTTCTTATATGGTTTTATTGGTTCTGCTAGATCAATTGGGGTATTGCAGACCCAACACACATTTTCCATATCAATTAACACCCGAGCGCATTTTTCACAATATAAAGCATCACAATCACAAATATACATAAATCCTGATATTTTTCCTTTACATATAATGCAGATTTTCCGTTCTCTATGCACTGTGATTTTCTCTTCTTTAACTTGAGTAGTTAAACTGGCACGCCTTTGGATGAGATATTTCATATGTTCGTCTATTCCTGCTAATTTCATCCGTTCCAATAAGGAAATTTCTTCCTCTCTTAAATCGCCCCATATACTTAGTTGATTTCGCAATTTATCGTGTTCTACAGAAATTTTAGTTGCTAATTGATTAAAACCAAATCTCTCAGCAATTCTTTGTGCTTGTGTTAAGAATCGTCGAGCATTTTTTAGATCTAAGGTTAATAAACTCAATTTCCCCTTTAAAAAGTAGATTTCAGCAAATAAAAGAAAAGAATGACTTCTTTCAGCATTTTCTAGTAGTTGAGCAGTATAAGAATTTATTTCATCCAGAATGCTTAAATCATTGCTGATACGTAATTCAATCAGAAGTAATTCACATAAGTTAAGAAGGGCATCTATAACCATTTCATAATGAATCGTCTCATCTGTGATAATTTGTTTTAATATATCCTCAGCTTCGATCCTATCGCGTGATCGAGAGCTGGTTTTCAATAAAAATGCTTTATCAACAAGATATTGTACTTTGACCTTTTTATCATCTAATTGATTACATATTAACTCTAATTGCTCAAGAGCGTTCCAAGCCCTTTCAAGATCATCTTTTTCAATTAAGATTTGAATTAAATTATCATAACTATTAGCTACAGCCATTAAGTTTCCTACCTCTTTGCTAAGTTTTATACTTGATTCTATACATTCAAGAGCTTGCTCTAAATCTCCAATACTTTTGTAAGCACCTGCCAAATTATTGAGAGTGTTTGCTATGTAATTTTTATTATTGAGCTCTTTGAAGATAGTTAAACTCTCCTCAAAATATGTAATACCTTGGTTAATATCTCCTTTTAAACTGGATATTATTCCCTTACCAAAAAGCCCAAATGCCATCCCATATTTAAAGTTAATTTTTTTTGAAATAGCGTACCCTTTTTTTATGTTGTTTAGATCTAAATCACCTTTAATAATTCCGTAAAAGATTGTGCTTACTATAAGGACAACAGCTAATTGACGACTATCTCCAGTCTCTTCTAAGAAAGCCATACAAGAGTCTAAATGCGTTTTCATCTCATCTACTTCATTCTTTAAATAGTAAAACCAGGCTTTAAGAAATTCTAGATCCACTCTTCTTTTTTTATATTCTCTTGGTAATTCTTGAGGTATATTTTTTAGGAGTTCTACTCCCTCCTTAATTTTTTCTAATGCCTCATCTAAATTATTTAGATGAAGTAGACTTATAGCCTCTAACTTTAAAGCGTCAAAAGCTAAGACATTCTCTCTTAATTCTATACTTTCCTTATATGTTTGATTCGCTAGCTTAATAGCATCTTCATATAACCCTTGCTGAATCATTATGTCAATTTTAAGAAGATTGCTTAATAATGTATCTTTAAGAGTGGACTCTCCTCTTTCCAAAAATTTGTCCATTAGTTTATAGACTTCTTCAAATTTGCCTTCTAAAATGAGTTGTTCTGCTTGAATTAATTCTTCAGGTCTTCCTTTTAAATTAATTTCGTTCATACTGATATTTCTTTCTTAAGTCATTAATTCCCTCTTTTCATACTTTTAATGTGTTCAAATAGGAGGAAAAAATGTTAGAAGAATTTCTAAATTAATTTAGGTTTTTATCTTTAAAATTTTTTAATATTAATTTAAAAGAAAAATAAAAAAAGGTTTAACTCTTTAAATTCGCTGAAATCCAGTCATAGTAGCCTTTATCCTCTAAAACTTTAAGAACTTCGATTTAGAATTAAACTTATATTTGGATCAAAAAGAGTATAAATTAGTTATTTTTTTTTTTATAAAACAATATATATAATAAGGTGTTATAGTATGCCGGTAATTCATGTAAATATGTGGAAAGGAATTTCCGAAGAAAAAGTTAAACAAATAATAGCGGGAATAACTAAAGTTTTTGTCGATATGGATATTCCAGCTTATGCTGTAGAGGTTCTTGTTCATGAAGTTCCAAAGACTCATTGGGGTATAGAAGGCAAACCAGCTACAGAATCTCGTCCAGATGCAGAACCTTCTTAACAGATATGTAAATTAAATTAATTATTAATATACAAGAGATTTGTTTTCTTTTATTGGGAAATTTCATTAAGTAGATATTTTTAGAGGTCGTTATACTAAAAATTAAGAGAAAAAAAAGAATTGAAAGTTATCTTTTCACATTCGTGATTCGATTTCTACATCAATTTTACCTATATTTAAATATTTAATTATAATCTAAAATTTTATGAAATTCACATAAATTTTATTGAGTTATTTTTAAATGAGTAGCAAAATAGAAAATAATAAAGTAATAATAAGTAAAAATAATAATAGAAAACGAGGTTCCATAAGTAGAGAAGGATTTTTTAACAAATATCCTTGTTCCTTCTGTTTCTTTATTTTTGGAACATTTGGATATACAATAGCATTTATAACTTCTGAACTTTCGACATCTTATATAACAATATTTTCTATATCACTCGGAGTATATTCAGCAGTCAGTTTCCTAATTTTTCTTGCCGAATACAAGTGGTATAAAAAAGATATGAGTAAAACTATTACAAAAGAGGAATTTGGAGAAATTCAAATTACTGAAAGCCTAAGAGGTGGAAGAAATTCACTAATTATAATGGTTTTGGTTATTATAGGGTTTTGGATGTACATATCTCTAGCTCTAATAATAACTTCTATGTTAATAGCAGTAATAATTATCTGGGTAATTAACGGTCCATTTATACTTTTTATCTACTTTAAATTTTTAAAAGGAGTTTCAGACCTAAGGAAATTTATCATAAATGATAAATTTATTCAATTTATCGTACCCCCTAAGCCAATTTTTCATGTAAACTGGATGCAGATTGACAGAATTGAGCTAACATTAAAACCTTATTTGAAATATCCTGGTAGACCTCGGAGATATATGTATGCATATAATCTCAAATTTATTGGTACAAATTTCGACCAAAATTTTCTGATTTTACGTGGAAGAGAATTTGGGAGAAAGTTTACTGAAATTATTGATCTTTTAGAAAAATTTGCGACTAAATTAAATAAGGAATTCATTAAAGAAAAAGAAGATTGATTAAAGTCTTTAAAAAAAGAAAAATATTATGAATTTATTTTTTCAAATTCGCTGAAACACAGTCATAATAACCTTTATCATCCAAAACATTCGGTATCTCCGCAAAAAATTGTTTTTTATATATCTTTCACTTATTGATAATAAATCATTTTGCACACAAGAAAATATTTATTTTAATAAATTATGCAAGAATTTAATTAAGGGGAAAATACTTTCTCTTAATAAGAATAGAAAAAAATAAGACAATATTTTAATAAAAAGTCCAAATTCTATTTATCTAGAAATGAGTTATTTTCACAGTAATTGTTAAATAATAAGAATTTTTGCATAGAAAGCAATATTTAATAAGATGGGAAAAAAAAAAGATATATCGAATAAGATACAAGGACTTTTAATATTTAAACGTAAAAAAGTTTATCCTCCAAAAAAGACTGATTCCTATACAGTTGAAAAAATTAATATAGAAGATAAAATTAAATTTGTAAATAATTTAAGGCCTCAAGCTAATTGTTATCTCTATTCAATAGCTTTAAATAATAATGGTTCTTCTCCGATTTCCGAAGTTAAAATTAAAGTAATATCCCCCAAATTCTTAAGTTATTTAGGCTGTTTTCCTCTGACAATAAATATTCTTCCTATAATTGAAGAAGATCAAGAAGAGGTTAAAATTAGAGAGATAGCAATTGGTGAATTAAAAGAATTAAGTTCACAAGAAATACACTTTCAGTTCAATCCTTATATATCACCTGCTACAGGTGAATTTAAGTCAATTATAACATACGTTAATAATAAGGGGAAATTGAAAATTTTAAATTCTAAACCAATTAAAATCCGAATCGATAAATTGATCTTAACTCCGAAGATAATTCCAAGTTCACAAATCAGAGAATTTACACAATTAGCTGGTACTATAAGAATTGAAATGAGTTTCGGTATTGGAATAAGTAAGAAAAAAAATTTAAATAAATATTTCGATATTATAGAACACATCCTACAGTCTCAAAATCTTCAATTAATTATAAAAGATAAAGAAAGGGGAATGCTATGGTTCTGTGGGACGGATACGCAATCCGAAAGTGATATTTTGACGTTAAGCAAAATAGGTTCAAATCGAATAGATATTATAGTATTTTCTAAAAATCCTATAATTCTTACATCATTTTTGTCTTCATTTACTAAAATTTTTAGGGAACAGGTGTCAATGAAAAAGATTTTTAAATCAAAAGTAAAAATATTTGAATTAGTTTGCATTAATTGTGGTACTATCCTCTCATATTTTCCAAGAAAAGGTGAATCTATTATATGTAATAATTGCAATTATAAACAAATCGTCTGGTAAACATCCTTCAATTAACATTTTTTATATTGGACAAAAAATTTTAAAAAAAGATTTAAGAAGAATATAATGTAACTATTTCTTAACGCTTCAAATTTGCCGAAACCCAGTCATAATAACCCTTATCTTCCAAATGTTTTGGGATTTCTGCGAAGAACTGTTTTGTTATTTCTTTAACATGTTTTGCAGCAATTGGGTGGAACATCATGGCGAGATCTAAACCTACAAGGCTTAAACTGAGAGCATTGATGACTTCCCAAATAGGACCTCGGTATTGCCGTAGTCCCCATTCAGGAACCAGTTTTTCACTCATCCAAGCTTCTCTAGCTCCCCAGGCATTTGTTGTTCCTCCACTTATCGGATATGCTAAATCAGTTTCACCAAGTAATCCTGCAATGCGCATGCGTTGGTAGATACTGAAACTGTACTCCATCCCATACCCGAGTGTAGCACATGTAGGATCCATCACTATTCTATTTCTGGGAAGTCCTAATTCTAATGCGTCTTTATTCATTTTAATTTGATTATTCATATCTAAGCTAGTCCATAATAAGCAATTGTGGTCATATTTAACAGCTAGCGGGATTACTTCCTCCCATGTAGCCTTATCAGCGGCAGAGAGCATTAACACTTCGCTTTCAGTTGCCGCAGCCGTTACCTCGAATAATTCTACATCTTTCTTTTTATTACCAGAACATCCAATAATAACAGGAACGTCAACAGTTTGAAGAATATCTTCTAAATATTTTCTAGATTGAGAAACTGGAGCGTCTCCCATTGCAGGGTCGATTTCCAAAGAGTGGAAAGTAATGCATTCTGCCCCGAATTTATCAACAGCAAATTTAGCCCATTGAGCGGGGTTAGCAAGTACATCACCATATTCCTCTTTTATTGGCTTGGGAAGCATCATTTTGGCGCCCATATCGAATACATCATAAGTTATGAGAGGGGGATTAGGATTTCGTTTGCTTAAACCAAGAAAATTGTAAAAAGGAGGGACTACTTCTCCACCAATCACAACCCTTTTCCCTTTTGATCGAACGAATTCGATTGTCTCAATTTTACCCGGAAATTCTATATCAAGGGAGAATTTAGCAGGAGTCCATTCTGCTTTTCCGGGAACTCCAGGTAAAACAGCTTGAGCAGCAGCTTGTACAATACTTGGTAGCATTTGAAATTCAAGATATTCTGCAAACAAATCTACGTCTGTGAGCTCAATTTCTTCAGTATCTTTCATAAATTTGGCTAACTTATCGCTTAATTCATCAAAGGAAATTTTAAATCACTTTATTTTATTTGATTTTTATTGATAGTGGAAAAAAACATTATAAAAAATATAAAATTTGTTTATTGAATCCATCAATATTTTATAAGATACATATGTCGATTTTCGTCATTTTAAATTTTATATCTTATTGATAGATTAACTCATTGGATCTGTAATTATAGAAGTTTAATGAATGTAAAAAAATATTACGATTTTTATTGGAGCTAAACTAATAAAAATCGTAAAACGCATGAATTTCATTATTCTCCATAAAATTTTCCAGATTTTTTTAATTTAGTTTTTTCTTGTTCTTCTAATTGTTTAAAGTCAATTTTTCCGACTAAAGTTTTGGGTAATTGATCAGTAAATTCAATTTCTCGTGGGCAACTCCATTTGATTAAATTTTGTTGACAATAATTAATCAATTCTTTTTCCATTTCTTTGCTAGCTTTTTTAGGATCCTTTAAAATAACAAATGCTTTTACTTTTTGGATTTGTTCTTCATCAGGCACTCCAATAACACAAGCTTCAAGAACATCTGGATGCTTATAAAGAACATTTTCAACTTCGGCGGGATACACATTAAAGCCAGATGATTTTATCATTCGTTTAAATCTAATTTTAAAATAGAAGAATCCATCTTCATCCATTATTCCAATATCTCCTGTATGGAGCCAGATTTTTCCATCGCTGTGTTTTTTTAAAGTTTTAGCCGTTTCTCCGGGATTGTTTAGATAACCCAACATAACAGCAGGCCCGTGAATACATAACTCACCCTCTTGATGAATTAGAGCTTCCTCTGATGTACCAATATTTACTACTTTCATCATCATATCAGGAAAAGGTATTCCGATACTCCCTTCTCTGTACTCACTTAAGGGCATAGCACAAATTCCAGTAACAGCTTCGGTTAATCCATATCCTTCCCGAAGTTGGACATTTGAGCCATTTTTTTTACAAATTTCTTCAAATTTTTCTTTTGTTGTTCGTGGTAGAGTATCTGCTCCGCAAAAAGCAGCTTTTAAAAAGCTTAGGTCTGTGGTTTGGAATTTAAGGTTTCGGTTCAGAGCTTCATACAGGGTAGGAACCCCAAATAAGAAGTTAGGTTTCTTATTCTCAATTAAATCCGCAACTTGATCAGGTGTAAATGAGGGAACTAAGATACTTTTTCCACCACCCATAAATATAGCATTAACGCACACTCCAAGTCCAAAGCCATGAAATATTGGCAATATTGCAAGAGCTGAATCCTTATCTGATAAATTCATCCATGTTGCAACTTGAGTTCCCTCTGTTATAAAGTTATAATTAGAGAGCATTATACCCTTTGGAAGACCTGTCGTTCCACCAGAATATAAGATTGCTGCCATATCATCGGGAAGTACTTGAACTTTTGGAATTTCATTATATTCTTTGGCCATGATGTATTTCCACCAGGCAATTTGAGGATTTTCAGGTACTTCTACTTTATCCTGACTTAACTGAGTTAATATTAACATTTTTAAGGGTGTTTTATCAAAAAGTGCATTAAAATTAGGATACAATTTATCAATTGTAAGGGCAAAAGTGCTGTTACTCAGATTTAAAAAAAATTCTATCTGTTTTGGAGGACTTAGAGGATGGATCATACTAGCAATTCCCCCTATTTTATTGATTGCATAAAAACAGATTACCCCTTGTGGAGTTGTTGGCATTGCTATTGTCATTCGATCACCCTTTCTTAGTCCTAAATTAAATAGGGCTTTAGCACACTGATCAATTTCCTCAATCAATTGTTTATACGTAGATTCATATCCCATAAAATCATACGCTATCGAATCGGGATATTTATCAGAGGTATTAAGCACTGCATTATACATTGTAGTTCTAAGATAATCAATATGCTCAGGTACATGTTCATCATAAAATTTTAACCAAGGTTTTTTTTCATACATTTAATTTTATTCTCCTTCAATTTTTTTACAAAAATATCTCAAAAAGCGAATTTTCTCATTAAGTTCTAGAGAATATCTAATTTCTAAAGGAAGATATTTTTGGATATTTTAAAAATATTATTTCATTTAATCAAATTCTTCCTATATAGTATAAATAATATTCCTACTGTGAAAATAAGTGAAAAGAATAAATATTTCACTTGGAAACCAGGGATTATTGGGAGGTAATACCTCGTCAAATCTTTATCTACTATAGTGCCATTATTATAAGAGATTGTTGATGTCAAATAAAATGTATCTGGTCCACCACTGACTAGAATTATTTCTATATAGTATATATCAGTTTCTGGAGTTGTATAATTTATGTAGGGATTATCATCTAGATTATAAGCTACAGTTGGTGGATTATTAAAAATTCTTTCATTTAGAGTTTTATCATTATTAACATTAGAACTTGAGGGTCTTCTATTAAAAAGAAAAAGAGTAAAATTTCCACTGTTGTCATGAGTTATACTCAACTCAATATTTTGATCTACTTCTAAATCTACTAAAAAGAAGATGTAATTTCCATCTTTTATATTATCTATATATGCGAATGCTGTAGTATTAATAACCGGAGCCAAAAGAAAAATAGATAAACATATAAGTGTAATCTTTTTGAAATTCATCACAGTGTAGAATATCGAATTATTTTAAAATAGATATTATAAGTATCATTTTAAAAGTTTTCATTTTTTATGCTTCATTTTCTCAAAGATTCTAATTACAGTGAAAATAAATATGTAAAAGTCTTAAAGTTATTAAGAAATTTTTGAAGTCGAAATTTTTTTTAATCATTTCAATAATTAAAAAAATAATGTTTATTTAGTTATGATTGATAGAACTATGGAAGATTTTATTTTAGAGAATTTAGAATTTGGAAAATATCACGGTTTAGGTAATGATTATATTATTATTAATGATATTAAATGGAAGATCCCCGAGGAAAAAAAATCCACATTAGCTCTTAAATTATGTGAAATACATTTTTCTATTGGAGCAGATGGTTTAATTTTTATCTGTGAATCTAATCGAGCTGATATTAAAATGAGAATATTTAATAATGACGGATTAGAGGCAGAGATGTGTGGAAATGGGATAAGATGCTTTTCAAAATATCTCTATGAAAATATGATCATCAAAAAGGAAGAGATTAAAATCGAAACTCTCAAAGGAATCATGATTGCCAGTCTTAATATTGTTGATAATAAAGTCAAGGCTGTTAAGATTGATATGGGACCACCAATTTTGAAATGTGAAGAAATTCCTGTAAATTTGGATAGCCTTTTAAATCGATGTGTGAATGAACCATTAGTTATATTGGATAAAGTTTTCAATTTCACAGCAGTTTCAATGGGGAATCCCCATGCAGTTATTTTTGTTGAAGAACAATTAAATGATGATAAACTAACCATGTATGGTGCTGCAATAGAGTCTCATCATTATTTTCCAAAAAAAGCAAATGTAGAATTTGTTAAAGTTATTTCCAAAGAAGAGTGTATTGTAAGAGTATTTGAAAGAGGTGTAGGAATTACTAAATCATGCGGTACTGGAGCTTGTGCTACTGTAGTGGCAGGTACAGTTCTTGGTATATTTAATGAGAAAGTTCCTATAACAGTACATAATGATGGGGGTGATTTGAAAATAACGTATACTGGAAAAACCGTTCTTATGGAGGGTCCAATAGAAAAGGTTTTTGACGGAGTAATTGAAAAGCTAAGGATTTAAGGACTTACTTTATAAAATAAGAATTTAAAAGTATATCATTCTTAAGTACATTAATTTGGTGATTATATGAATTATATTGACTGGTTAAAAAACAAAGACTTAGAGTATAGAGATGGATATTTATATTTTGCCAATTTGAATACAATTAAAATAGCTGAAAAATTTGGGACTCCTATCTATGTTATAAATGAGCAGATGATAAGAAAAAGATATAGAGAATTAAAAAAAATTTTGAATTCAATATATAAAAAAAATAAAATATACTTCGCAGTAAAATCAAATACAAATCTGACAATCTTAAAAATACTGAATTCTGAAGGATCAAACTATGATTGCTCTTCAATAGGTGAAATTTACG
This sequence comes from Promethearchaeota archaeon, assembly GCA_048940765.1. GTDB lineage: Archaea > Asgardarchaeota > Lokiarchaeia > Sigyniarchaeales > SOKP01 > Loki-b32. The sequence continues at coordinate 12,726 of JBHLOG010000081.1, forward strand.
TTTGTTTAAAATCAGGTATTTCACCAAATCAAATAATTTATACTGGTAATATGTTTACTAATAAGGATTTCGAATTTGCGATTGATAATGATATTCTAATTAACTTAGATAGTTATAGTCAATTAGAAAGATTAGTAAAGGTTTATGATAGAAAAAAAATAGAGAAAAATATCATATCATTTAGATTTAATCCAGAATTTGGAGCGGGTCATCATCCACACACTATAACGGCAGGAAAACACATAAAATTTGGAATTTTAGAGAATCAAATTATCAAAGCTTATTCAAGAGCTAAAGAATTAGGATTTAAAAAATTCGGGATTCATCAACACATTGGTTCAGGAATAATTAATGCTAGTGATTACGAGAAACCCGTTGAAGTTTTTACCAATATTATTGAAAAAATAGCAAAATCATTAAAAATTCAATTTGAGTTTATAGATTTTGGTGGTGGACTTGGGATACCTTACCATTCTGATGCAAATCCGATTGATTTAAAAAAATATAGCGGAATAATATTTAATCATTTCAAAGAATTAATACAAGAAGGAGATATTGGAGAACCATTCATTTTCATTGAACCAGGACGATATATTTCGGCGGAATCGAGTATAATTTTAACGCAAATAAATACTATAAAGGATAATGGCTTCAAATTATTTGCAGGGATTGATGCAGGATTTAACACTTTAATTAGACCAACACTATATGGTTCATATCATCACATTATTGCTTGTAATGAAAAATCTAAGAAGCCAATTTTAACTTATGATATTGTAGGTCCTATATGTGAATCCGGCGATGTTCTTGGTAAGGAGAGAGAATTACCTGAATTGAATGAAGGAGATTATCTTGCTATATTAGATACCGGTGGATACGGTTTCACTATGAGTAGTCCTTATAATTCAAGACCAAGACCGGCAGAAATTCTAATAAATGATGGAAATATGTATAAAATCCGTAGCGAAGAAATGTTTGATGATTTAATCAGAAATCAAACCGTTCCAGATTATTTAAAATAAATTTTCATTAATATAATCAAAACCATAAAAATAAAAGCTAAAATCTATTAATTAGATATTGAGATAAAATTATAAGAAGTGACAATATTAAGGCCTGGATACCCTTTAATATTTTTAATGAAGTGTTGGCGTAATGAAATCTGAATTTAGTTGTATAACTAAGAAGATTAATGATAATACCGATCTGCACTGATCTTTTTTATAATTTTATCTTATCTTTAAGATAATATATCAGAAAATCACTAACTATAAACCGAGAACTTCACTTGTGGAATAAATTTTATTTTCTTCTGCCTTCACTATAAATTTTATTGCTTTAATAGCTCCCTCAGCAAAACATTCTTGACTATAAGCCTGATGTTTTAGTTCAATTCTTTCTCCAGGACCAGCGTATAATAGTGTATGATCTCCTACAATATCCCGCGCTCTGATAGATTCTTGAGAAGTTAAATCTACCTGACATGTTTTAATAAAAAAGAAGAATATGTCACGAGTGACAAAGCTAATATAAGAGGAAGTCAATCCCAAAATCAGTATGTCTGCAAGCGAGAAACAAATGGCAGAACTGATGGGAAATAAATATCGAAAACAGTTTCTGCAAAATGTTGTCGATCTTATTCCCAAAGCTGCTACAAGAATTTTTGACATAGGTTGTGGAGTAGGTCTGCTTAGATGGCTAATTGTTGAGCAAATTCCGCAAACATCAGTTATCGGTATGGATATGTCATGGTACATGTTGACTCATCAGGTAAAAATACCGAATATGAATTATTTATCCTTAGTTCAAGGAATTGCACCTAATATTCCTTTTAAAGAGAATAGTTTGGATGTTGTGGTTGCAGTTCTATTTTTAAGCGAGGTACTCTGTTTTTCGGGTAAAAAAGGGTTCTTTGATACCATAAAACAAGTTAAACGAGTACTGAAGGATGGAGGATTATTAGTAGTCTTAGACCATCAGAGTCCAGGTGAGGGAAATATAGAAGTCAAACTATCAAAAAGTATGATTAAGAAACTAAGACAATTTCAAACTCTCTTTCAAATTCGTGATATTGAGTTTGAGGTTCTTCCAAACAGTTGGATAAGAATAACACTTTGTGACCTATATAATTTTTTGACAAAGATTTGGTCATTTGGTACTGCTCTAGAGGACGAAGAAATGCAAGAATCACATACACCTTTTACTGGAGAGGAATTGACCAAAATCTTGACACAAAAAGGATTCTCAGTTAATTTTGTAGATGGGGTAGTTGAGTTTGAGGATTATTTAAGGAGATATAAAATCGGTTATCAAGTAAAAGGTACTTTACCTAATCGTTTTCTTATTGTTAGTGCTAAGATTTAACC
>JBHLOG010000082.1:0-15034 GCA_048940765.1 Promethearchaeota archaeon
AAAGATAAAGAAGTTGGTTATGATTTTCCAGTTTTTTATCTTTCAGAATTAGTAGCACTTGCTTTTGGATTTAAACCTGAAGAATTGGGATTGAATTTTCATAGAGTTAGAGCTTCAAGCTTATTAGAAGGATTTTAGTATATGAATAAAAATTTAAATATAATTTTTATACTTAAAACAAAGATTTGGTAGAAAAATGGGATTAGCAGAAATAAAAACATTCAAGAATTTAGAAGATGATGTAATCTCAGTAAATAGATGTTGTGCGTGTGGAGCCTGTATAGCATATTGTGAAAATCAGGCATTTAATGTTATTGAGATGGAAAATTATACACCTAAGTTTAAAACTGATAAGAGCGTTGAAAACTGTAAAGAGTGTGGGTATTGTTATTATATTTGTCCTCAAACTGAACCCTTATTAGAAAGGTTGAAGGAAGCTCATCTTGTTAAAGATGAACTTGGAAATGTTATTGATATTTTTGCCGCGAGAACAACTAATGCAAAAATTAAAGATATTGGACAAGATGGAGGTATAGTATCAACCATTTTGACTTATTTATTCGATACTAATAATATTGACGCTGCAATAGTATCTGAGTATGATGCGAATTTTAAGCCAATTCCAAAAATAATATATAGTAAAGATAAATTGGCAAAATCCGCTGGAACCAGGTATTCCATCTCATCTAATATCTTACCATTAAAAGACTTAACTCAAGTTGCAGAAGAAATAATATCCCATAAGAAAAGAATTTATGATAGTGATCAATTGCGTATAGCGTTTGTAGGAACACCATGTCAAGTTAGAGCAATAAGTAAAATGAAACTTCTGCATATTAAACCTGCTCATGTTATAAGTGTTGTAATTGGTCTATTTTGTTTTGAAAATTTTGATTATGATAAATTGATGAATACTTTAAAGTCTAAAACACAAATAGATCCTTCAAATATCAAAAAAACGAACATTAAGAAGAACTTTTTTGTCACATCAAAAGATAACGCTGTAAAAGAAGTTAATATTAAAGATCTTGATGATGCAGTTAGAAATCATTGCCATGAATGTGATGAATTTGTGGGCCGATTTTCAGATCTTAGTATTGGAGCATCAGGAGCTCCGGCGGGTTATTCAATGATCCTTACTCGAACTGAGAAGGGACGTAGTTTAATCGATTCGTTGCTCGCTACAGGATATATTGAAAGATATATTATTCCAGCAGATCAAATATCAGAATGGCGACCGAAAAAAATTAATTGGTTAAAGAAAATGACTTCACTAAAAGTGAATAAATAAATAAATAAATTGGTGGATTGAATGGTAGAAAATTCTAAAAGTGTTGTTATTATTGGAGCGGGTATTGCTGGTATTCAGGCAGCTTTAGATTTGGGAGATATGGGAATAGAAGTTCATTTAATAGAAAAAAGTCCTGTTATTGGAGGAAAAATGGCGCAATTAGATAAGACATTTCCCACTTTAGACTGTTCAATTTGTATTTTGGCACCAAAGCTATCAGAATGTTATAGACATCCAAATATTAATCTGTATACTCTTTCAGAAGTTCAAAAAATAGATGGTTCAATAGGGGATTTTACGGTAGAAGTCCTTAAACGCGCTCGTTATGTAAAGGAGGATGCTTGTACAAATTGTGGTGATTGTGCTAAAATCTGCCCAGTAAGAGGTGTACCAAATTACTTTGATGCTAATTTGAAAAATATGGCTGCGGTATATATTCCTTTCCCATCAGCCGTTCCTCCTGTTTATATTGTTGATAAGAATTCATGTGTATATCTAAATTATGGGATTTGTGGATTATGTGCTACGAATTGTGGTGCAGAAGCAATTGATTTTACGCAAAAAGATGAAATTTTAGAAATAGGAAATGTTGGTTGCATAATTGTTGCTCCAGGCTATGGTTTAATGGAAGATGTTAATCCACTTACGAAATATGGTTATAAGAGATATAGAAATGTAGTGACTTCTCTAGAATTTGAACGATTAATTTGTGCTTCTGGACCGCTTGAAGGGCATTTAAGAAGATTATCTGATGGGGTAGATCCTAAAAAAATTGCTTTTCTGCAATGTATAGGATCACGATCAGATAGAGACCAAAAATATTGTTCTTCTATATGCTGTATGTATTGTACAAAAGCAGCAATGATAGCATATGAGCATAATAACGATTTAGAATCATATGTTTTTTATATTGATATGAGAGCTGGAGGAAAAGGATTTCAAACTTTTCTCCGGAGGGGAGCAGATGAATATAATATTAAATATATTAAAAGCAAAATATCTCATATCGATGTTGATAAGGATGAAAGTCCTATAATTACTTATGAGGATTATGATACATCTGAAATTAAACAACTGAAGGTAGATTTAGCTGTTTTAGCAACTTGTATAATCCCATCACAAGGGATTGAAAAATTAGCAGATATATTAGGAATCGAATTAAATGAATATAAATTTATAAAAACAAATCCATTTTTGCCAGTTGAGACGAGTATGGAAGGTATTTTCACATGTGGCTGTGCTCGTGAACCAATGGATATTCCTCGTTCTGTTGCTGAAGCAAGTGGGGCAGCAGCCAGAGCAGCTGAAGTAATTAAAGGAGGTTAAAGCGAAAATGTCTGAAAAGAAAGAAGAAACCCCCCGAATTGGTGTCTTTGTTTGTTCCTGTGGAACCAATATAGGCGGGTTAATAGACGTTAAAGAAGTAGCAGAATATGCTAAAACTTTGCCAAATGTAGTATTCACTGAAGATAATTTATACACTTGTTCAGAAACAGGGTTAGCTCAGATTAAGAATGGGATTAGAGAACATAATTTAAACCGAGTAGTTGTTGCTTCTTGTACTCCGAGAACTCATGAACCTCTATTTCGTGATTGTATTAAAGATGAGGGCTTAAATGAATACCTCTTTCAGTTTGTTAATATTCGTGATCAATGTACGTGGGTTCATATGAAATACCCTAAAGAAGCTCTTGAAAAAGCAAAAGAAGTTATTAGAATGGGTGTGGCAAAAGCTGCCAAACTTGAAGCTCTCGAGAATATAGTTGTGGATGCAACTCCTACCGCTATGGTAATAGGCGGTGGTGTCGCAGGAATAACTGCTGCTCTTAGTCTAGCTAATCAAGGATTTGAAACACATCTGGTAGAAAAAGATAACCAGTTAGGTGGAAAATTAAATATAATAAATAAATTATTTCCAACCGGTCAAGATGCCTCTGAACTTTTAGAAAGCTTAAAGAACAGAGTAGCAAATAATCCGAATTTAAATGTTTATACTTCAGCAAGAGTAAAAGAAATTGGTGGTTTTGTTGGAAATTATGAAGTGGAAGTTGAGCAAAATAGTAAAAGTATTGATTTAACTATAGGAGTTATTATCGTAGCTGTTGGAGCATCTTTATTAACCCCAACTGGAAAATTTGGTTATGATGGTAATAAAAGAATCACCCAATATGAATTAGAAAATAAATTAAAAAATAATGAAGTTAATGCTCAAGAGATTGTAATGATTCAATGTGTAGGGTCTCGTAATGATGAAAGAAAATATTGTTCAAATGTATGTTGTATGACAGCTCTGAAAAATGCTTTATTAATTAAAGAAAAAAATCCTGATGCCAATATCACAATTTTATTTAGAGATTTGTATACTCCCGGAACGCAGTATGAAGAATATTATAGAAGAGCCAGAGAAGCAGGAATTATTTTTCTTAGTTATAAACTCGAAAAGGAACCAATTGTAGAAGAAAATAATATAAAAGTATTTAATGAATACATAGGAGACGAAATGAGGATTCCTTACGATTTATTGGTATTATCTACTCCTCTAATCGCAAATGATGATAATAAAGAGCTTGCTCAAATGTTAAAAGTTCCATTAGAAGAAAATAAATTCTTTTTAGAGGCTCATGTAAAATTAAGACCTATGGATTTCGCAACTGATGGTGTTTTTATCTGTGGAGCCGCGAAATGGCCAGTGGATCTTACAGAATCTATAACTCAAGGGTATGCTGCAGCGGGAAGAGCGAGTACAATTATATCCCATAATACTATCGAAGTAGAGGGAGCAACTTCATTCCTACCTGAATATAATAAGAACTTATGTAGTGGATGTGAAGTTTGTATTACAGTTTGTCCGTATAAAGCTATAAGTAAAAATGAGAATGATGAGATTGAAATAACTCAGGTTCTTTGCAAAGGTTGCGGAGTTTGTGGAGCAACTTGTACTAATCATGCTATAATCATAAGGCATTTTACGGATGAACAAATTTTATCTGAAATATATGCATTTGGAGGGAGTTAAGATTATGGGTTTTGAACCAAAAATTTTAGGATTTTTATGTAATTGGTGCTCTTACGCAGGTGCTGATCTTGCTGGAGTAAGCAGAATGCAGTACCCTCCTAATATTAGAGTAATAAGGGTTATGTGTAGTGGTCGAGTAGACCCTAAATTCATTTTTGAGGCACTCCGAGTTGGGGCTGATGGAGTAATAGTTTTAGGATGCCATTTAGGAGATTGCCATTATCTTGAAGGTAATTATGAAGCTGAAAAGAAATTTGATATGGTTAAAAGGTTTCTAAAACTTATTAATTTTGATAATAGAGTAAAATTGGATTGGGTATCTGCATCAGAAGGAGCTAGATATGCTTCAGTTATTACAGAATTTACAAATCATATTAAAAATCTTGGACCATCTCCAGCGGGAGGAGATAATCCTAATGAGGAAATTCTAAAAAAATTGAGAGCTATTGAAGAGGCTGCAGCAGGTGATCGAATGAGAGCACTTGTCGGAAGAGAAAGAAAGATCACTGAACAAGAGAATGTATATGGAGAAAGAGTACCTCTTGAAAAATTTAATGAGATTTTTGATTCGGCAATTATAGAAGAATATGAAAGACATAGAATTTTAATAGCTTTAGAAAAAGATACTAAGTCGGTTAAAGATTTAGCAAATGAATTAAAAATTGATCCAAGTATCGTTTTAGAACATATGGTAACTTTAAAAAGTCGAGGTCAGGTTGACTTCGGGGAATTTATGGGAATTACACCAATGTTTTATAAAATGTAGAGGGAATGAAAATGGAAAAAGTTGGAGCTGTAATGGTTGTTGGCGCTGGTATTGGAGGTTCGCAAGCAGCGCTAGATTTAGGTGATTCAGGCTATAAAGTTTACTTAATTGAATCTTCTACGAGTATTGGTGGCGCAATGGCCCAATTGGATAAGACTTTTCCCACAAATGATTGCGCAATGTGTATTGTGTCACCTAAGCTTGTAGAGACAGGAAGACACCAGAATGTTGATTTGAGCATCAATTGTGAAGTTTTAGATGTTTCTGGAGAAGCAGGTAATTTTAGTGTCAAAATAAAGAAAAATTCTCTATATATAAATCCGAAAAAGTGTACTGGGTGTGGAGTTTGTGGTCGAAATTGTCCAGTTGAAGCTATTGATATATTCAATGAGGGATTAGCTAAATATCATGCTACTTCTGTAAAGTATCCTCAAGCTGTTCCACTTGTTTACGCAATTAATAAAGAATATTGTATTGGTTGTGGTGTATGTGCTGGTGTTTGTAAAGCAAAAGCAGTAGAATATGACAGAGCAGATGAAGAAGTTGACATAAATGTTGGAGCAATTATTCTTGCTCCTGGTTTTGATGAATTTGTCCCTCAAGCTGCGAATAAATACGGTTATGGCAAATTTAAGAATGTTGTTACTAGTATTGAATTTGAACGTATATTAAGTGCTAGTGGTCCTTACGCTGGACGAGTTTTAAGACCTTCAGATGGAGATATTCCAGAAAAGGTTGCATTCCTCCAATGTATAGGATCTCGTGATTACACAGGAGAGGGACAACCTTATTGTTCTTCCGTTTGTTGTATGTACACTGCTAAAGAGGCAGTAATTGCTCATGAACATCAGCATGAAGTAAAACCCACTATTTTTAGTATGGACATAAGAGCTTATGGTAAAGATTTTGACAAATATATTATTAGAGCTCAAGAAGAATACGGGATCCGCTACATTAGAAGCAGAATTTCTTCAGTAACAGAAGTTCCTGAGACAAAAGATTTAAGACTTAGATATGAAACTGAAGATGGAAAAGTTGTTGAAGAAGATTATAATATGGTTGTTTTAGGTGTTGGATTAAATCCTCCAAATGATGCAAAATATCTTGCAGAGAAATTTGGAATTGAATTAAACGAATTTGGTTTTGCAAAAACAGATAAGTTTAATCCAGTACAGACTTCTAAACCAGGTATTTTTGCTTGTGGAGCATTTTCTCAGCCTAAAGATATACCTGAAACTGTTACTCAAGCAAGTGCCACAGCTGGATGTGTTAATCAATTACTATATAAAAAACGAGGAACTTTAATAACAGAAAAGACATTACCTCCTGAAATTTTTGTAGCAGGACAACCTCCAAGAATAGGTGTCTTTATATGTCATTGTGGGATTAATATTGGGGGTTATGTAGATGTTCCTGAAGTAACAAAGTATGCGAGCACTCTACCAAATGTAGTCATGGCAGATCGAAATTTGTATACTTGTTCTGCTGATACTCAAGGGATAATCAAAGAAAAAATAGAAGAATATCATCTTAATCGTGTTATTGTTGCTTCTTGTACTCCGAGAACACACGAACCTTTATTTCAAGAAACAATTAGAGAAGCAGGATTGAATAGATATTTATTTCAAATGGCAAACATCCGTGATCAATGCTCATGGGTTCATATGAATCAACCTGAAGAAGCTACACAGAAGGCAAAAGATCTTGTAAGGATGGCGGTAAACAAAGCAAGGCGAATAGCTCCAATTGATAGAATAAAATTAGGAGTAACAAAAAAAGCAATGGTAATCGGTGGTGGAATAAGTGGTATGGTTGCAGCGCTTAATTTTGCCAGTCAAGAAATTGAAACTCATTTGGTGGAAAAAGAACCAGAATTAGGCGGTTTTGCTAGACATATTTATCATACCCTTGAAGGAGGAGATGTTCAAGCTTACTTAAAAAACTTAATTGAACAAGTTAATTCTAATAAATTTGTTCATGCCTATACTAATGCTGAAATAGAAAATCTAGCTGGATATATTGGTAATTTTAAAACTACTGTTATTCATGGCCCAAATAGAGAAAGAGCAGAATTTGAGCATGGAGTAGTTATTGTGGCTACAGGAGCTAATGAATATAAACCAAAAGAATTTCACTATGGTCAAAATAACAATATATTATTGCAATCTGAGTTAGAAGAGATGTTAAACACAGATAGTGTTATTAAAAATAAAAAATCAATAGTTATGATTCAATGCGTTGGTTCAAGAAATGATGAACATCCTTATTGTAGTAAAATGTGTTGTGCAGAAGCTATTAAAAATGCATTGTTAATTAAAAAATTAAATCCATCTACAGAGGTTACAATTCTATATCGGGATATTAGAACATATGGATTTAAAGAAAAGTATTATAGAAAAGCAAGAGAAGAAGGCGTCATTTTTCTAAGGTATGATGAAAATTCTCCGCCAGAAGTTATTACTGAGGATTCTTCTTTAAATATAAAAGTTAAAAATCCAAAAGAAGGAGATTTATCAATCCCCGCAGATTTATTAGTATTAAGCGCTGGGATTGTAGCCTCAAAAGAGGAAAATGAAGACCTTGCTAAAATGTTAAAAGTACCTTTAAATGATGATAATTTTTATTTAGAAGCCCATGTTAAGCTTCGTCCAGTAGATTTCGCAACAGAAGGAGTATTTGTTGCGGGATTAGCTCATTGTCCAAAAACTATTGAAGATTCAATTTCACAAGCCAATGCGGCTGTTTCAAGGGCATGTACAATTCTTTCCAAAGATGAAATTGAAGCAGAAGGAAAAACAGCAGTAATTGATATGACTCGTTGTATAGGGTGTGGTATGTGTATAGAGAATTGTGCTTATAATGCAATAGAATTAATCGAAGATAGACGATTTGGACTGGTAGCTTCGATTAATCAAGCATTGTGTAAAGGGTGCGGAGCTTGTAGTGGGAATTGTCGATGTAGTGCAATCGACATTTTAGGCTTTACAGCCGAGCAAATATATGCTATGATAACTGGGAGGTTATAAAAAATGACCGAAACTGTTTTGGAAAAAAAGAAAATTGAAAAGAAATGGGAACCAAAAATAATTGCTTTTTTATGTAATTGGTGCTCTTATGCAGGAGCAGATTTAGCGGGGGTTAGTAGAATTCAATATCCTCCAAATATAAGAATAGTGAGGGTTCCTTGTTCTGGACGGGTTAATCCCTACTTCATAATAAAGAGTTTAACTGATGGTTGGGATGGTGTGATTGTCAGTGGTTGCCATCCTGGAGATTGCCATTATATTAGCGGAAATCTCGTTGCGAGAAGAAGATTTGCAATATTGAAAGAATTACTTGAATTTTTTGGGATTGAACCAGGCAGAGTTAATTTTATGTGGGCTTCTGCCGCTGAAGGAGAACGTTTTGCTGTATTAATTAGAAAAGCAACAAAGATTGTTAAAGAATTGGGTCCAAATACTAAATTTCAAAAAGAGTGGTGTTAAAAATGGGAATCGAAACAGAAAATAAAGAAATTACAAATTTTATAAGAGAACATGCAAAAAAATTACTTAGCGAAAACAAAGTTGATGTAGTTATTGGTTATTCTCAGGGTACTGTTCCTTTAAGCTCTACACCAATTATTGTTAGAAAAGAGGAAGATGTAGATAAACTAATATGGAACAATTTATGTTATATTAATTTAGCTCGATATTTGGCTCCTCTAATGCCTCAACTTTGTGATTCTGAAAAAAAACCGTTGAGAATTGGAATAGTAGCTAAAGGGTGCGTTGGTCGAGCAGTAAACCTTTTGGCTGTGGAGAAGCAAGTAGATTTAGATAAAATTAAGATGATCGGATTTAACTGCAACGGTATAATTAATCGAAGTAAAATCGATATGGAAATTGGTGAAAAGGAGATTCTTGATGTTTCGATATCTGGAGATCAAATTATTGTGAAAGGGAATGATTGGGAGAAGAAATTTCCCTATGAGCAATATATTAACGAACTATGTAAAGTATGTAAAGTAAAAGTTCCATCTGCGACTGAAGCAAGTTGCGTAGGTGAATGTCAAGAATTAGAATCGATCCATGATGAATTTTCAGATATCGCTGAGTATGAATCCAAATCTGCTGATGAAAAATGGGCGTATATTAAAAATGCCTTACAAGTATGTACTCTGTGTTATAGTTGTCGTCAAGCATGCCCCGTGTGTTATTGTAATCTTTGTTTTGTTGATCAAAATATGCCGATATGGTTTGGCAAAACTACTCAATTTACCGATATATTGACATTTCATTTAATTCGAGCACAGCATTTAGCAGGCAGGTGTGTGGCGTGTGGAGCATGCTCATCAGTATGTCCAGTTGGGATAGACTTGAATATTATCACGAGGAAGTTAGAAAAAATTGTAAAAGATCGATTTGATTATACTTCAGGGTTAAATGCTAAAACAGTTCCTCCAATGATGGATTTTGATATGGGGGATGCACAAGAATTTATGTTGGAAGAAGATTAAAAAGGTGAATAAAAGTATGGAACAAAAATTATTGAAAAAAGATCAGATTGGAAAATTATATAGTGAACTTGTAGGAGAATATAACATTTATGCTCCTATTAAAAAGAAGGGAAATATTGTTTTTGAAAAGATAGAAAAACCAGAAGATATAGTTTTAGATTATTTGAATTCTAAAATTCCACCAAAATCAGTATTATTTCCTCAAATGGAAGTATTGTTTGAATATAGTCTAGATGAGAAAGATGTTGAAATTACTGATAGGCAGGATCTAGATCAAAAGATCTTAATATTTGGAATCCGCCCTTGCGATGCGTATAGTTTTGAGTTAATGGCTAATTTCTTTTCATTTCATGGAAACTGGGAAGATGAAATCTATTTAAAGAAAAGAGAAAATGCATTGCTTATTGGAATTGGTTGTAATACTCCAAGAACAACTTGTTTTTGTACCTCTGTAAATGGAAATCCTTTCAAAAAAGATAATATGGATATTTTTCTCACTGATTTAGGAGAAACCTATTTGGTTGAAGGGATAAGTGATAAAGGAAAACAATTAATTCAAAAATTATCGTGGTTGTCTAATGCTTCTAAAGCGGACATTAAAAAGGCAGGAGAATTGGCGAAAAAGGCAGAAGAATTAATAACTACAAATATAGATGTTGATATTGTTGTTAAAAACCTTGAAACATGCTTTGAGCATCCTGTATGGGATGAAATAAGTGAAGCGTGTATAGGATGTGGTTCATGCGCTTATTTATGTCCAACGTGCACTTGTTTTGATGTTATTGATGAAACAGATCATTATAATAATCGAGGGAGACGTATTAGAATTTGGGATACATGTCAATCATGTCTTTATACTCTTGAAACAAGCGGCCATAATCCCAGAGATACTAAGATACAGCGTTGTCGAAATCGTATTATGCACAAATTTAGTTATTATCCCACAAACTATGGCTTGTTGGGGTGTGTTGGATGCGGTAGATGTGTTTCTGTATGCCCTGCTAATAATGATCTTCGAGTTATACTAGATAAAATAAAAAAAATAGAAAAAAAGGAGGGTCAGAAAGTAGTTGCCTAATCCTTATATTCCTTATCTAACAAGAGTAAAATCGATAGTTTCTGAGAACAAAGTTAATGATATTAAGACTATCGAGTTAGAATTTAAAAAAGAAGAAGATTATAAGAAGTTTGATTATATTCCAGGACAATTTGCTGAAATCAGTTTGATTGGAAAAGGGGAGTGTCCTATCGGGATTGCCTCATCTCCTACTGAAGAAGGAACTATTAAATTTACCATTAAAAAAATGGGAACGGTTACTTCAGGGTTTCATAATTGTGAAATAGGAGATATAGTAGGAGTTAGAGGTCCCTGTGGAAATGGTTGGCCAGTAGAAGAAATGAAGGGTAAAAATATTGTAGTAATTGGTGGAGGATTTGCGTTCTCAACACTCCGATCACTTGTAATTTATTTACTAGATGAGAAACATCGAAAGGATTATGGTGATATAACTGTAATATATGGGAATCGTGATCCTGGAGAAGTATTATATCGAGATATTTTAGAAGAATGGAAAAAACGGGATGATATTAAAGTAGTTTTAACTATTGATCGTGAAGCAGAGGGATGGGTCGAAGAAGTTGGATTTGTAGCACCTATAGTTAAAAAAGTTGCTCCAAGTCCTGATAATGCTGTTGCTGTGATTTGTGGACCACCAATAATGATTAAAACTACAATTGCAGTTATGGAAGAATTAAATTGGGGCCCAAAACAAATTCTAAATAGTTTGGAGATGCGAATGAAGTGTGGAATTGGTAAATGTGGAAGATGTAATATAGGTAATAAATTCGTTTGCGTTGATGGTCCAGTCTTTTCTCTTGCTGAGCTTAAGAAAATGCCAAATGAATATTAAATTAATAAATTAAATTCTTAAAATTATTCAAAAATAGGTGAAAAAGAGTGGCTGCTAGTCGAGTTTCAAAAACATTTGAGGATTTGATATTAGAAGTCCATGAAAAAGGATTATGTGGAGAATGCGGTGGTTGTGTTAGTTTTTGTTCAGCGGGTGAAATTAAAGCAATTGAAATGTCAGAGTCGGGACCACCTAAATATATAAACAAAGATAAATGCCTTAAATGTGGTATTTGTTATTTTGTATGTCCTCAAACTCATGTATTAAATGATCAGTTAAATAAAAAATTCAATTATGATCCTCCTATAGGAAATCAGATAAAAGTTGCTTCATGTCATGCTTCCTCTGAAGAAATTAGAAGAAGAGCAACTGATGGTGGTGTGGTTACCGCAATTTTGAATTACTTATTAGATAATAAACTAATAGATGGAGCTATAGTCTGTAAGAGGAAAGGACCTTTCAATCGAAGTTCATTTTTAGCGACAAGTAAAGAAGATCTAATTGAAGCAGCAGGTTCTCATTTTGATTTTTCTAGTCAAGTAATTGGATTAGAAAAATATAATACATTCATACCAGCTAATATAGCGCTGAAGAAAGTCATGAGTCCCGATTTATTAAATATAGCTGTTGTTGGTACTCCATGTCAAATTAATTCAATTAGAAAAATGCAAGAATTAAGTATTCTACCCGCACATATAGTCAAGTTTACATTAGGATTGTTTTGTTATTTGAACTTCTCTTTCAATGATGAAGACAGGAAAAAACTAGAAAAAAAGTTCAATTTTTCATTTGAAAATGTTGAAAGTATGAACGTACGAGAAGAACTTATATTATATTTTAAAAATGGAGATACTTTGAAAATTCAATTTCCAGATTTACATGAAATTGGACGTCCTGCTTGTTACGCATGCCCTGACTTTTCCAATATTTATGCTGATATTTCTTTTGGTGGACTTGGTTCACCAGAAAAATTAACAACTGCAATAATTAGGACAAAAATTGGTGAAAAAATCTATACTAATGCTTTAAATAAAGGTTACATAAAAGAACCAATCGATTTAAATAGACCAAATAATAAGATGCAATTATTAGCTAAAGTAACGGAATGGAGCAATAAAAAAATCGAAAGAGCAGAAAATACATTAAAAAGTAAATAAAATATCTAAATTGGATTTATTTATAATTCAGTTTCTACTTTTATCTTATAAGATTCTGCCAAATGAGGAACTAACAAATAAACTACCCCTAAATAAAGTGGTATTAAGGATAATTCCACAAATATAGAAATAATAAAAGGAAATTTAGGACCCATAAAATCCCAGACTATTCCTCCTAAAATTGGACCAATAAAACTTCCTAAAAAGGCAAAAAATTCACCAACACCCAATATTTTTCCTCTATGTTCTGTTGAAATTCTACTTACAAGATTTTGAAATATTAAGCCAGCAGCTATCATAATAGTCATGTCTACTAGCAACAAACCAGCAAATATCCAGATGTTTGCAGAATTAATTAATAGCCAAATGACTAATGCTCCCAATGAACTTGCGATGGTAATTCCTATTGAAGGGCGAATTCTATCTACAATTGCTCCTAATTTTGGAGCAAAAAGAGTTGCTAAAATTCCAGCAGGTAGATATGCCCATATAACTAAATTGACATTACCCTCTATATTTTCTAATAAGTAGATGTTCAGAAAAGGTCTAGCAATTGAGCTATTAATACTCCCTAAGAAGAGTACACTCATTAAAAAAATCATACCAATTATAATTACTCTTGAATAGAAAATATTTGATCTATTTGAAGAATTATTAATTTGTGTTTTATCTACGTAAGAATTTTCTAAAAACTTAATCGATTCATCTACTCTTCGATGAAATCTAAGTCCAGCTATGAAGTTATTTAAAGAATTGAAACTTCTTCAATAAGTAAGAAGTCTTCAATGAAATCAAAATATTAAAGAAAGATTATGCTTTCAGATTTGAATTATTTGTCGATTATTTTAGACTTAATATAACTCTTATAGATCCAATTAATAATATTGAGCCCGTTATCATACAACCTATACCCCATAAACTACTGTAAACGATCTCAGAAAATTTCCAAAATCTTTCTGCATCTGTTAGCTGTCCTGGTTGCGTTAAAATCTGTAAGTTAATAAAACTGGAGATCCATAAGATTATTGCCATTAATATTAAAAAATAGCTAAACGTCATAAAAATATAACTAACTAATTTAAATTTTTTGTAGTTACCTCTTGATTTTTCAATAGACACTATTTTTTACACCTGTCTTTATTGATAATTTCTAAATTTCAAAAATATTTCCGGTGTTATAAATAGTATCATCTATCCCAAGATTAATTTGTCCACCGGAAGCGATTTCTACAGCATAATTTATTCCTTCTAAAACTCTGTGCATCATAAATTCATAGGCTCGAAAACAATCTTCTAACTGAGTCATATTTTTACCAGCATAGCAATTTGATATTGCTGGAATTAACTCTGGAATAAAATCTTGACTTATCATCATTTCTTCGGCATCAATCTCAATTTCTTTAGCTAGTGTGAAGGGATTGTAAACATCCATTTTAGCAAACATGATTTTACAGACAAATAGAGATGCCTTTATTTCTTTCATGATAAATTTAATTCTATTTTTATCATCTAAAAATTTCTTAAAAGTAAGGGCATTAATTATATCTTCATTAGTAATAGTATCTGAAGTATCCATCAATTCACTTACTCTTTCTGACATCCTTTTTGAAGATAACATTAGTTTAAGATTCATCAAATTTCTTTCATAATAATCCTTGTAAAAAGCAGAAAGAAAAGTATGAGCTCCCAGAACCTCTTGATCCTTAGAGAGTTTCAATTGGTAATTATTTTCTTTAAAAATGTCCATAAATCTCTTAATTATTAAAAATTTCAGTTTTAATCTATGTAACGCGAAGAATAAACATAATCTTGTTTTAGTATACGCTTCAACATTTCCCATTCTAAACCTATCATGATGATCTCTAGCATACATTACAATAGGCTTCAATTTACTTACAATAACATCAATAAAATATGAAATAATTCTTTCAAGAGGTCCGCAATCTAATATTCGAAAATTTTCTATAAGTTTTTCACTTGAGGGTTGAGCTTGTGGTAATTCTTTAATTAGATCATAATTATAATATTCCAAAAATAAAGATGTTAATGCTTCCATTTCTAAAACTGTTCGACAGGGAATAAAAACCTTGTTTAAATCATATAATATTGTTCCACTTTCTGGCATGCTATTTAATCCTTACTCGTAAAAATATATAAAATTTAAGAATAACCCTCTTTTTTATCAATAAATAAATTAGTCTTTTATATATAATAAATTTATTATTGACAATATTTTAAAATCAGACTATTTATAATCTTTCAATTTCAAAAATCAGTTTTAATAGTTTTTAATGAATTTAGTTTAGTTAGAGAAATTTTGCTATGAACAAGATTATCAATATTACTGAATATAATATATATATAATATTATAAGGATCCTATTTTTTAATGATTAG
>JBHLOG010000083.1:0-15009 GCA_048940765.1 Promethearchaeota archaeon
TGTTTCTGTTATATTACTCCTCTCTTACTTCTATACTAAGAAATATGTTAGATTGGATTTTGAATGGGAGAAAAAATGATATGGTTTAATTAACTTTTCTTTTTTTTTTTCTTTGAAATATTAAATATTGGATCTAGAGATTCAAAATATCTCGTATAATTAGTTTTAATAGAATAATTTTAAAATAAAAGAAATTAATCATCAAAAACATATAAAAAATCATTATCATGATAAAATTAAAACTATTTTAAAATGACACTTCAAACTTTAGGAATTTCATTCAAAAAAATTGAAAAAAAACTTGTAGCATATGTTAATTTCCGAGGAGAGATAAAAGACATTCCATCAAAAATGGAAGCGTTATATAAAAAATGTAATGATTATGTTTCTAAACCTGCTATTGCTGTTATAGATTATGGTGTTTTTAGTGAAGATGGTCAAGATATTGATATATGTTTCCCAATTTCAAAAAATTCCGAGAAATTGAAAATTAAAAAAAAATATCTTGAAGAAGTAGAAGTTTTGTCTATTAATCACTATGGTCCATATAATGAATTAGAAAAGAGTGCGCAAAAATTATTTAATTATTTACACACTTATGGTGTATTAGGAACAAGTTTGATAAGATTAATTTTTCATAAATTTGATAAGGAAAATCAGAATGAAAGTAAAATAGAAATTCAAACAATTTTACATGGATGGGATGAAAAATTAGAAAAAAATTTGGATAGAGTTCTTGGTGAAGATGCAAGAATAAATATTATGAAAGGTAGAGATGAATTATTTACAGTAGAATCTACATTAGATGAAAAATTTCAGTGGATTAAACAAGTGTTAAATAAATTGGATAAGATGGCGAATGATAATCAAAAATATGAAATCTTGTCTTGTTGTGCTCATGAATTCTCACAAAAAAGAATTGATAAATTGAAATCAATTTATGAAAAAAATGGAGATATAGATGAAGTAATTAGAGAAATGGATAAAGATTTTGCATGGTATGAAGGGCAAAAAAGAAAAGGTAATACTATTTTTGTTCAAAAAGTACCTTATAACAAAGAAGGTTACGAAAAAGCTACAACTATGGATAAAAAGAAACAAAATTATTGTCATTGTTCCTTAGTAAAAAATTTCTTAAATGAAAATATATCTCCTACTTTTTGTAATTGTAGTGCTGGCTGGTATCGTCAATATTGGGAAGGAATTTTAGGAAAGCCTGTACGAATCAATATATTGAAAACTCTTATTAAGGGAGATGATGTCTGCCAATTTGAAATTCTTCTTACTTAAAACTCTATTTAACTAAATTAGAAATGTCATTCAAAAAAATGAAAAATAAAATTGTGATTAAATTTGACCACTAAGGTATTATATACAGAATTGAATCCTCAGGAATTTGAAGAACGATTATTGAAAGCTCCAATTGCTTATTTGCCATTGGGAACTCTTGAATGGCATGGGAGACATATGCCTTTAGGAGCAGATGGATTAATTTCTTCTGGGTTCTTTATAGAACTTGCAAAGAAAATTGGAGGTATTGTTCTTCCTATGCTATTCCTTGGGCCAGACTCTTTTAAAAAGGTTCAAAATAAAGATATTATGGCATGGACATTTTTTCAGAAGGAGTTAAAGAAGATAAAGAAAAGGGAATATTTTTTATAGAAAAAACCTTCGAATCAAAAAATCCCATGCAACTTATAGGTAGTGCATATTGGGTACATAACGATTTTTTAAAGCAAATAATTTCGGCTATTTTAAAACAGCTTAGTAGAGTTGGTTTCAAAATTGTTGTAGCTCATTGACATGGACCATCAATATCTGTTTTTGAAAATTTTCTTGAGGAGTGGTGTAAAGAATTCAGACTTCAACTTTATACCTGTTGGGAAAAAGAAGGATCCATGGATGAACTAGGCATACAAACAGATCATGCTGCTGCAAATGAAACTTCTCTTATGATGGCGATAAGACCTGATCTGGTGAATATTGATAATCTTCTAATAACTAAGAGTGAAGAACCACTCGGACTTATCGGTAAAGACCCAAGAAAATTTACCAATTTTGAGACTTGAAAGAAGATTTTTTCAGTACAAATTGAGAGAATGGTAAAGATATTAAAGGAGAAGTTGAAAGAAATTCTTTAGAAATTATAATTAAAGAAATAGAATAAATTCTCAAAATATCTAATATTAAAAAGAGTTAAAGAATTCGAACGCTATTTTTAGAATCTAAATCTAATATCTTCTGTCTTTTGAGATAATTTTTACCCTTAGGGCTTCAGGACCTTTCCCATCTTTAGATTCTTTCATTTCAAATTCGACTTCATCGCCCATATCCAGTTTACGGAAGCCCTCCATATCTATATTTGAGAAATGGACAAATATATCATCTCGATCTTCGACGCTGATGAAACCGTACCCCTTTTTTGCATCAAACCATTTAACATATCCAGATACTATGTTAGAGCTATTTTGTTTCTTCTTTGCCATGTATCTCTCTCTTTCATTTAATTTTCTCTAAAAAAATAAAAAATCTTACAAAAACCTTTAGAAATTATTTTTGAGTAATATTAATTGAAATTATATAGAAAAATAAATTTTTATTTTAAAATTTTTTTACGACACTTTCTTTTCTTAATAAAATCAATAAATCATCTATTATTCAATATACATGAGAATGATTTTTAACAAAGTTATAGAAATTTATCAAAAATACTATATATGCCTTCATTGTCTAGGTAGAATGTTTGCTCTCCTAGGAACAAATACCACCAACTATGAAAGAGGTAATTCCTTATTACTTTCGATAACTATGGAAAATCATAGAAAGTATTTAAACGAAGATGATGTTCTACAAAAAGAGGCACTAACTATTTTAAAATTATTAGCGGAAAAAGCAAAATATATACCAGCTCAAAGAGTTTTGACTAATGAAGGACTTAACTTTATAAACAACGATTTGGATAACGTTTGTTATTTATGCAATGACAATTTTTCAAATCTACAAAAATTCATTCATAAAACTAAACAATTGCTCAATGAGATCCAATTCACCAGTTTTTTAGTAGGATCAAGCCCAGATTCCAACATAATTAATCGCGAAGATAAGTTTAAAACAGAATTCAATCTTTTAGAAGCAGAATCTTTTAAAAGTCATTTTAATCGAGTAATAGGGAAAAATTTAAAGAACACAATTAAAAAACAACCTGAATTCAACCAACCTGACGTATTAATATTATACCATTTAGATTTTGATAAATTTGAGGTTGAACTAATTTTAAAATCACTTTTTATTCACGGAAGATATAATAAATTAATTAGAGGAATACCCCAAACTCATTGGTATTGTAAAAGTTGTTTAGGAAAGGGTTGTGAATTATGTAACTTTTCAGGAAAACAATATTTAGAAAGTGTAGAAGATTTAATAAATCCAGAGTTTATAAAGGAATCAAAAGCAATTGATTCAAAATTTCATGGCGCAGGAAGAGAAGACATTGATGTGAGAATGTTAGGTTCAGGAAGACCTTTTATTCTAGAATTAAGAAATCCAAAAATTCGAAATTTGGATTTAAAAAAAATAGAAAAAAAAGTTAATAAGAGTAACAGAAAGAAAGTAAAGATTCAAAATTTAAGATATAGTGATAAGAAAGAAGTAATTAAACTTAAAAGTGAAGCGAAAATAACAAAAAAGATCTATAAAGCTGTTGTAAAAGCTGATAAAAAGATTTCTAAAGAAAATTTTAAACAAAAAGTAAGAGACTTGAAAAAATTATTTGAAAATCAAGAAATTTATCAAAGAACACCATATAGAGTATCTCATCGTCGAACTGATAAAATCAGAGAAAAAATCATTTACAGAATTGATGGAAAATTAATTAAATCAAATTTATTCGAATTTAAAATTGAAACTCAAGGTGGTACTTATATAAAAGAACTTATAAATGGTGATAATGGACGCACCTCCCCTTCTTTCTCAGAAATTTTCAAAATTCCCCTAAAATGCATAGAATTAGATGTTATTGAAATCGTAATTTAGAATTAAAATATACATAATCTAAATCCCTTAAAATCAAAAAATAAATAAACAATAATTCATATTTCTACTAATATAATTATAAGGTGGATTAAAATTACTCTACATAAGGGATATCGAAAGAAAACCAGACATAAGCATAGGAAAAATGTTCGTAATAAAGGCTTAGGTTCTGTTGAAAAATATTTAATTGATTACGAGATCAATGATAAGGTCGATATCGTCACTGATTCTTCCCAACATAAGCGAGGAATGCCCCATTCTAGGTATCACGGGCGTACAGGTAAGATTATCGGTCAGAGAGGTCGTTGTTATTTAGTAGAAGTAAAATTAGGTAATTCCAAAAAAACTTTAATAATTGGAAAGGAGCACCTTAAATTAAATTCTGTTTCTATAAAATAAAACTACATCAATAGTATGATTTATAATGTCTGGACGAAAAATAGACGAAAAAACGGTTTCTATTCCTGAAGTAAAGGAAATAATGGAATATGTAAAAGACCAAATGTTAGAAATTGATGCCGAAGAGGGAATGTCTCATTTCCAAGAAATAACATATAACTATGTGAATAAGTTTGCGAAATGTGATGCAAAAGTAGCGAATAAAATAAAGAAATTTTTAATGGATACATACAACATTGAAGAAATCTATGCTATTAATATTGTAAATGTCTTTCCAAAAACCATTTATGAATTACGGATGATATTGGAAAAAAGTTTTACAGGTAAAACTTTAACAGATAATCAACTGCAAGAAATTTTAAGCCAAATAGAAGAACTTAAAACATCTTGAATTTAACTATTTTAATTATGAAAATTTGACGGTTCTTTCTAAAATGCGAAGAATTTATAAGTCTATATTTTTTAAATTCTAATGAGTAATCCCGCTTAATTTAGTATTTTATAATAATAATAAATTTGAAATGGTAATCGGAAAAGTAAAAAATAAGTTAATTAGTAATGACGGAAAGAAGAGATCGATACAGAGGTCCTTCACGCAGAAGGAATTATCGAAATGGTCCAAGGAAAAAAAAGCAATTTATAAAAAAATTTCGGGAAGTTATTATATTAGATCTATTAATTCATGGCCATGTAGAAGAAGATAAACCTAGTTGGGCAAAGACACCAATAGCACAAGTTCTTACTTTTCCGGATTTTGTTCTTTATGAAGTTAAAATAAATAAAAATTCTGATATACAAGTTCAAGAACAAAAAACATATGAAGATTTCTTAAAAGAGGATAAATTAAGAGAAGTCCTCAAAAAAATCGATTATAATGAGCTAACTAATACGTCAAAAGCACTTATTCAACCAATTCTCGAAAAAGAAGTTTTGAAATACGAAGAAGAATTTATAAGATTCTTTAATAATTCTACTTCAATTACTCCAAGAATGCATGCTTTGAAATTATTGCCTGGAATAGGACAAAAGCATATGTGGGAAATACTTAATGAAAGGGAAAAGCAGAAATTCAATTCATTTCAAGATATTGCTGATAGAACTAGCATTTCTCATCCTACTAAAGTGATTGCACAAAGAATTATAAAGGAACTTCAAAGAGAAGAAAAATATTACATTTTTAGTAAGACTCAAAAATATGAATAAGTCCTATGAATAGAAGAGAAATTCGACTCATTTTAAAGCAATTAGAAATCATGCCCAATAAGCAGTTAGGTCAAAATTTTTTAATTGATAAAAATGTAATTAATAGAATTATCTTATTATCAGAAGTCTCTAAAAATGATATCGTTTTAGAAGTTGGACCAGGATTAGGAGCCTTAACAGAACAATTAATAAAATCAGTGAATAAACTCTATGCAATTGAAATTGATAAGCGCTTATATTCGTATTTAAGCCAAAAATTCTCTAATTTTAATAATATTGAGATTATAAATGGAGATATACTTGAAATTGATATTCCTTTTCACAATAAAATGGTTTCAAATATTCCTTATAAAATAACAGGACCAATTTTACATAAAATATTCTTTAAAGAAAAACCACCTGAAGGAATATTATTAATTGAAAAGAGCATTGCTGATCGTATCTTTTTGCCAAAAAATTATAAAAGTTTTTCAAGAATTGGTATAAGTGTTAATGCATTCATGAAACCAATTTCAAAATCAAATATCTCAGAAATGAGCTTCTTCCCCTCACCCAAAATTGGATTATCTCTTATAAAAATTATTCCAAGAGAGATTATTAATCCATTTTTATTAGATAAAAGTTCAAAAGATTACTTTTTGAAATTTATTGCTGGAATAATGCCATATAAAAATCGAAATATTGTAAATGCTATTGATATGTTTTTCAAAACTCTAAAAGATAATCATTACAATAAAGAAGAAATTCTTATGCTTTTACAGGAAAATAATTATCAAAATAAAAAATTGTTTAGCTTTAAAATACAAGAATTTATTGAAATTAGCAAGCTTTTTTATTTAAAAAATAAAAATTAGAAAAAGTGATAAGAATTTCTTTTTTACCCGATCCAATAATTGATTTTGATTTTGAAAATATTTACGCTCCTTCTGATGATACTTATTTATTAATCGACTATTTTAAAAGTAAAATTAACCAAATGTATTTTGATGGGATTAAATTAAGTGAAATTAAAAATGTATTAGATTTGGGCACTGGAACAGGGATAATCGCTATTTTTTTACAATTAATTAAACTAAATAATATAAATTTTAATCCAAAGATATATGCATCTGATATATTAGAAAATGCTATAGAATGTGCGAAGTTAAATGAAAAACGGAATAATATTGATAATCAAATCGAATTTTTATGTTCAGATTTGTTTAGTTCATTTCCAGAATGTTTAAAGCATTCTTTTAACATAATTGTGTTCAATCCTCCGTACCTACCCTCATCAGATTTTATAAAAAAAAATCTTAATAAAATGAAAATTGATTATAGTTGGAATGGAGGTATAAAAGGATACGAAATTCTAATTGAATTTCTTTCTTCTGCTAAAGATTTCCTAGATTTGAAAATTAAACACTATATTTATGTTATTACATCGAGTAGAACCAATTTGTTAGAATTAAACAAAATTATTGAAAATTATGGATACAGAAATGAAGTGGTACAAAAAAAACACTTTTTCTTTGAAGATATTATTTTAAATAGACTTCAATATAATATAACTTAAAAAGGTCTTCTATTTCTTCTTTTCTCTAATAATGAAATACCTTTTATGGTTAGAGTTCGTGTTAAATTATTTAATAATAAATCTACTTCTTTTGGTTTAAAAACAGCTCTTTTATGAGCCTCAATTTGAGGGATTGGTAAACCATAATGTTCATTTAAACTGGATATAGGTAATAATATAGAAGAAATTAAATCTGCTTTCTCTGAAGCACTTCTGAAAGAGTGCTTCTCATCCATAAAAAATTCTATTCTACAGGGTGTGTCATAACGTGCTGTCTTTATATAAAATGCATAAAATGACAGAGGAAAATAATAAGGAATTTCTTTTTTGATTCCATTATCTCTAATTTTATCAATTTCTCTCTTACAGTTGAAAATGCAACTTCTCTCATATTTTTTTAATACTCGATTAAATAAATCAATATCAGAGAAAAATTCTATTGCTGCATTATAATTCATTTTTATAAAATCAGTTAGTTTCGAATGACTAGGCTTTAATAATTGTATGGAATCGCTTAAAAGATGTGATAAAGCGGCTGATCTCGTATCTTTGACTGATCCAATTAATAATATTCCTTTTTCTCTGCAATTTGAATATAATTCATGATATTCTCTTAAAAGTCTATCATATTTTCTTGAGATTTCAGGATCTTTGGAAAATAATAAATTTATTGGCATGATAACAATCGATCCATCAATTATTATCATATCAATTTCAGAAGTTTTCCTTATCATGTTATTTAATAAATTGATTTCCATAAAATTCATATCAATAGAGATTTTAGTTTCTACCGCCCTCTCGTCTTGATTGCGAAAATTTCCTTGTACATAGTAATTATTAAAACCATTTAAATCAGGATAATAAATGATTTTGGCTAAGTTATTTTTTTGAAAGTAATATTTAACTGCAATAGTTTTTAAAAATGAAAAATCAATATTCATATATTTCTTAGTAACTGAACTCCCATCAACACTGACAACATTTAATCCTCTAATGTTGGAGGAAGTTACTTTTTTTTTTAAAAACGTTTCTTTAATGTAAAATTTAGGAAAATCAATAAATTCTGAAAAATCTAAATCATCAAGATTATTTAAGATAATTCTAATAAATGTTTTTTTTAATTTTTCAACTTCCATGTATTCTTTAGCAATATTTCTTAGTTCATTTAAAAGAAGCTGTTCTTTTGTCAGTCCAAGATTATTAAAAATTACATTATCACGATTAAAGATATTATAGATTTTTTCTTCAGATTTTGTTAATTTATCCCTTATCGTCATTAAAGGTACAAATAATAGAATTAATAATAATAATCATGAGATATTTAGTTTTTTGATTTATGACTATTATTTGAAAATAGTATTATTATAAAAATGGTTGTACAATTGGGAGAAAATCCCTGGATATTAATTGGATTAACATTTTTAGAAACCTTATTTGTTATTGTACCTACTTTAATATCTAGTAAATTGGAAAAGAAATCTTTTAGAAATACTCTAAAGGATATGGGTTTTGAAAAGAATAAAGACTTAATTATTAAAATATTATCCGGATTGAGTGTTGGAATTTTACTTTTCTTTTCAAGTACTTATATTATTATTTTTTTTAGAGATATAGTAATTAGTAATATATTTGGGTATAAATTTGTTGAACAAGGACAAGAAGGAGTCATCACTACAACTCCAATTCAACCTAATTTCATCCAGCTTACTATTTTAGTAATTTTACAATTGATTATTATAGGACCTTGTGAAGAAGCTTTTTTCAGAGGATTTCTTATAAATAAAATTAAAACCAAATTGAAAGTTATTTATTCAATCATTATTGCATCTATAATTTTTACCCTTTATCATGTTCCTCCATTTCTAGTACCATTTACAACTATAATAACATTTTTTGGGTATTATTTTGTATTAGGATTAGTCCTTTCTCTTATTTTTATGTATTTTGGTGAATCAATAATCCCTTGTTCGATAGCTCATTCTTTTTTTAATATTCTTGTTTTATTGATATGATTTTTGTGTTTTTTGGAAAATAATAATTTTAAAATAGATAAAAATTAATTAATATTGGGTATATTACTAGAATAATTTTAAAATTTAATTTTAAACCTCGAAGGAAGTCCTCAAAATATCTTTATTGTTGAATATAATGACAGATTACGATTATACTTTTAAGATTATGATGTTAGGTGACGCATCAGTGGGTAAAACATCCCTTACAATGAGATATATTTCAGGATACTTCATGGAAGACCTTAAATTGACTATTGGCGTTGATTTTTATTCTAAGACAACTTCTTTCAAAGATAAAAAAGTAAAATTACAGATTTGGGATTTTGGAGGAGAAGAAAGGTTTCGATTTCTCCTATCACAATACAGTAAAGGAGCAAATGGTGCATTCTTCTTATATGATATTACTAATCAAACCTCCTTGGATCACTTACCAGATTGGACTCAAGTAATTAGAGAACATGCCGGTGATATCCCTATAATGTTAATTGGTTCTAAATTGGATTTACATGAATTCAGAGCTGTTACTAGAGATGATGGGATATTAGCTGCAAGGAAATACAATCTAGCTTCTTTTGTAGAATTATCTTCCAAAACTGGAGAAAATGTAGAAACAGCATTTAGCGTTTTGACAGAAATTCTTTTCGAAAAATTTGGTACTTAACAAATTTACATTTTTATATCACTACTAATTTACACTTTTTACAATTTCTTAGGATTATATATTTCATTTTTTCAATTCTATTTTATCTAAAATGTAAAACTTCAAAAAATTAATTTATTTAATATTTTATTATGGCTTTGGAATTCCGAATTAGGAAAGTTAAAAATTCAGACTTAAACGATGTTCTTTCAATTTATAATTATTATATTTTAAATGGTTTTGCTGCTTACTCTGAAAAAGAAGTTAAAATTAATTTTATTAATCATTTAAGTCAAGAATGTTTATCATTTGTCGTTTTAGAAATTGAAAAAAAAATAGTTGGCTTCGCGTTTATAAAAAATTATTTATCTTATGATAATTTCAAACATACAGGACAATTAAGTTATTTTATTAAACCAGAATATACTAATAAAGGTTTTGGTACGACACTATTCAATGAATTAATTGATTATGCTAATGAAAATGGAATTCGTTTACTTTTTGTTCATTTATCCTCTTTAAATGAGCAAAGCTTAAATTTCCATAAAAAACATGGTTTTATAGAATGTGGAAGATTTAAAGATATTGCTAAAAAGTTTGGTCAAATCTTTGATATAATTTGGATGCAGAGATCTCTCT
Source organism: Promethearchaeota archaeon (assembly GCA_048940765.1). Lineage (GTDB taxonomy): Archaea > Asgardarchaeota > Lokiarchaeia > Sigyniarchaeales > SOKP01 > Loki-b32. The sequence continues at coordinate 10,481 of JBHLOG010000083.1, forward strand.
AAAATTATAAAAGTAAAAAGAGAGCTATTTATTCCCTTTGTTTAAGCTTTTTAATAATAACTATAGTTAAAGCTACTATGAAATAAGCAATCGCAGCAAATAAGAAACTAAATTTTATTAAGGCACTTAGCGACGCGATAAATGGATTAAAAGTTGAGATTGAATCACTAAGCATTATCAATAAATTAATGTTCTCAATTATATCAAATATTCCCGTTAGGAAAGGTGTTAATGTAAAATAAAGGCCAATTATCTGGATTTTTCCCTCAGATCTCCTTAATACAATTATTATTAGTCCAAGAGCTAAAGAAACATAACCTACTATATATAAGAAATCCCAATATATTGCTAAAGTTTGTTTTTTTATCCCATCAACGCCCCAAACTGAGAGTATGTTTTCCATTCTACTTTGAGTCCACGCAAATTCATAGTCCAAAATCCCATAAGTTGAAACTGAAGCCTCAATTGGTATAAATATTAAAATATAAACCAAAAGCACAACTATTAAGCCAAGAATTGTTATCGGAATCAGAAATTTATTTTTTGGAGATTCTTTCAATCTATCTAACAACATCTTCAATTTTCACCGTTTTTAAAAAAATAATCTATGAAAATATTCTATTTAACTATTATTTAAAATTAAGGATATATATCTCGTAAAATATATCTTCTATAAAATATATCTAAATTGAATTAATCTTTTTAACATTCAAAAAATAAAGAAAAAAAAAATATATATTTAAGACAAAAAACAGCTTAAAATTGCTTATACTAAACCGATAGCAATTTTCATATCAGCTGCTGTTACTTTTTTACGCCCTGAGTGCTTTGCGATTTCTAGCTAACCTTTAACTAAGGATTAGTATCTAGAGCGCAACCAGTCAAACCTTTGGCATATTCTTCCAAATAATCCATTAATTTATCAACTGCGGCTCGACTTACGATTTCAGCTCCGGCTTTTTTCATTAAAGCACGCAAGGGCGACCAGGCAAAAGCTGCGATGGTTAATCTCCTCCACGAATTTTTTTTTTATTTTTTTAATTTATTTTTAATCTTTTTTATAAATTGTATTTAAATTTTAATTAGTATTTCTTATATTTAAATATGTTGGTTGATTATGGTTAATCCGATAAATCTGATCAATCAAATACAGTCGACAAAAAAAAATGATAAAAATAATTGAAAAATTTTTTATTAGTGAATTCAATTACTTGGAAATTATCAATTTTTGATTTCAGATGACTAGATTTATTAATGATCAGATAATGAAACTTACAATTGCCATCAAAATCATCATCCAATTTATAATAAGACATATATGAGGTAAATCTTAGGATATGGTAATGAATCAAGATTTCATATAAGATTGGAATTGAGTTTTAATTTAGACGATCATCTAGTATTACTTTAACTAATCTAATAATTAGATTTAAATTGGATCAATCCGTTTTATTAGATTTATTTTATCAAAATCTGAATCATGAGAATAGATTTCATGAATCTTATTTTCTAGTAAACTTGCTGCGATTAGGGAATCCCGCCCTCCGGTTCTATATTTTTCAGCTATCTCAAATCCAAATAAAATTGAGGAAGTAGAAATGTCTAATACATTGATATTTTTCGAATCAATGATTGCAATTAATCGTTTCTTAACCTCGACCTCTTTATAGTTAAATGCTTTAACTAATGCATGGAAACATTCCATAAATACAATTGAAGGAATACTTACAAGTTCTTTTCCGTTAACTATGTTTACTAAAAGTTCCTTACAAGGCAAATGTTCAGGAAGATCTTTATTTAACGCATACACAAGAATATTGGAATCAATTCCCCTCATGACTTCCACATACTCTTGCTTGCTTTTATTACATCTACGTCTTTTAAACCCTCTGATAAGGGATTTTCTAAAATCTCGAGAATCTTGTCTTTATTTACTGTCTTTTTTCTGAGATCGTGACAAAAGATGATATAATCACCAATTTTCATATTTAGATGATCCGCTTCTCTTTTGATTTCCCACCACTTTTCTTTTAACTCATCATCAATTATAATATTAGTTCTCATATATGTAAGTATGTATTACATACTTAAAAATTTATTCTTACAAAAATTAGAATAAATTTTTTAAAAATTTCAGGTAAAAAAGTCCTTATAAATATCTAGCTTATTTTAATAATTTTCAGGAGGGGGCACCACGGGGGAGGGAGGGAATATTATTTTATTTATTAACTCCTTTCTTATTTTTCAATTTAAAATATTCTATACCTCCATTAGATTTTTTTAGTAATTCTTCAAGATTTAATGTTTTTAATTTATGTTCTGTAATATCGTCTTCTTGCGTCCAAACTGAGTTTGGATTTGATGGATCGAAAATTAATCCAAGTAAAAATTGACCTAGTCTTGTATCGGGATGTTTCATCTGCAATTATGAAGACAGACATTAGTCTCCTAATTTGGATTATTATCATTAAAATGGAATTTCGATCTATTATAATTAGAGGCAAACAAATATATTTCTGTTGTGTTTATTATGGATTAAAATAGAAAGATCCTAATTAAAAAGATATAAAAGAACATGTCAAAATATATAATATTCTTTGAAAGTGAAATCATATCTTCTTCCGATATTTATTTTAATCCTTTTCAAAGAAAATCTGTAATCGCAAATAAAGTATATTGTAGCTTCTTAAAAAAAGGAAGAGATGGACTTGATGTAGATCTACAAAAATCACTAGCTAGAGAATTTCCCGATTGTAAAGTAATTGAATTTGGAAAAATAGTTCTTACAATTGAACGACAGTTTACTATATTTTATATAATTTTTAGTACTAAAAAGGATTTAATGGATGATATTAATGGAAATTTTTATTCACCTCAAAAATTAGAAGAATTAAAGAAAATAACTCAGAGAATTGTGAATAATCTTTCTAAATCCTTAAATATTCTAGTAGTTAAAAGACTCTTATCAAATATTTTTCTACCCGATAAATTAAAGGATAAATTTCGGCGAACTATAGAAAAGAGTAAGGAAAAAGAATTACATAGAAATAATGGTGAATTTAAATCGTATTATCAAAATTATATGAGATTTCCCGTTTTGACTGAATTTCAGACCAATCTAATTCTTAATTTTGATGAGGAATTCAATAAGACACTTAAAAAATACTATTTAATACTTTCATCTTCAATCAAGGATATGGGAACTTTATTCGCATATGAATTTAATTTTTATGAGCTAAAATCTTATTCATTAGAAAAATTTGAGAGGAGAGAAGTAGCAAATATAATTTCAAGCTCATTTTTAGAATACCTTTTTTCTTTATATGTAAGAATTATTGATAATTTGACCATTTATCGAAAAAGAATTGAATTATTTTCAAGAAATTTAAAGACATTTCCTGGAAAAGTTCTAATAGAGCTAAAAGAACAAGTTGATGAGTTACAAAGAAATTTATTTGAAGAATATCCATTAATATATATCAGTGTTCTTGATAGACTTATTTTATATGAAGAAGATGAAGAAAATCCAGACCTAACAGACCAAATATTTGGAGCTAGAACTTCACATATTTCACTTTTTCGACGACAACTTCAACTGTTAGATGATAAAATCAAAAATTTTCAATCAGAAATTAAGACTCTACTTTTATATAAACACGATAAAATTACTTCATTTACAAAAGAACAATTAGTAAAGAAGTTAAATTCAATCAAAAATGAAAAAGATTTTCGTAATACAATTCTTATTCCAATACTAAAAGACTTAGGATATAATAATATCCAAGATACTCATGGTCAACATGAATATGGAGTAGATATTTTGTTTTCAAATCAAAATAGATTTAATTTAATGGAATGGAATGCAGTTGTTGCTAAAATAGGTGACATAAATTTAGAAATAGGTACAGAATTAAGTCAAAATCTAAAAAAAGTTTTCACTCAAATATATCAAGCAAAGAGCATGAATCATTTGGAAAAAAATTACGGAAATGTTAAGATTAATCGAGTTTTTATTGTTACAAATGGAAAAATAAATTACCATGCAAAAAATGTGCTCTCTCAAAAAGATCCATTAATAGAAGGGAACATATTCTTTATAGATTATGATGTATTATTAAATCTATTTTAACGTCTATTCCACACTTACTCTTTCAAAAGGGGGCACCAAGAGGGATGGAGGTAAGTTATATTAAATTTAATAGAATGAAATAACAAGCAAATGAAAGAAAGATTATGGATCTAATATCTACGATTTTTATTAAAGGTTAAATAATTGAATATTTAATTAAAGAGAATTTTTCTAATCACAAAATCCAAATATCTTTTTTCAAAATACAAAATGTCTAAATTAAAAAGGATATTAAATAACCTTTCTAGAAAGGTACTTAACATATATAACAGATGCGTAAAATTTCTTAAAGGTATTTACTTCTTTATAATTATAATTCTGCCCATTCTAATTATTTCATTGATTGTTTCTACTGTACTTTATGGAATTGAAAACCATCAAATTAATAATTCAATTAAGG
>JBHLOG010000006.1:0-58408 GCA_048940765.1 Promethearchaeota archaeon
TATTTATTAAAATTAATTAGAAATTGAAGTATAATAAATAACTATTTTTTTGATGAAAATGAAATTACAAATAAAAAGTGAATGGTTTGTTGATGAACATGGACGAAGAGTTCTACTTAGGGGGGTAAATCTGGGTGGGAGCAGTAAAGTCCCTTACAATCCTAATGGAGCAACTCACATTAAAACTGATTTTAGTGATCATAGAGACGTTTCTTTTATTGGACATCCATTCCCATTAAAAGAAGCAGATGAACACTTTTCACGATTAAAACACTGGGGTTTTAATTGTCTTAGATTTTTGGTTACATGGGAAGCAATTGAACATAAAGGACCAGGTCAATATGATAATGATTATTTGGATTATTTAGATGAGTTATTAAAAATAGCTGAAGCCTACGGATTTTATACATTCATAGATCCACATCAAGATGTTTGGAGTAGAATGTCAGGAGGAGATGGAGCCCCTGGTTGGACTTTTGAAAAAGTTGGTATAGACTTTACGAAATTTGATGAAGCAGAAGCAGCTTTAGTTATGCAATACCGATATAATCCCAATATTCCTGATTCATATCCACATCTACATTGGATATCAAATTCATTGAGATTTGCTAATGGAACGATGTGGACCTTATTTTTTGGAGGAAATGATTTCACCTCCTCGTGTAAAATTGATGGAATTAATGCACAAGATTATCTTCAAAATCATTATTTTGATGCTATTAAACAAGTAGCCTTAAGAGTAAAAAATAATTCCTATATTCTTGGATTTGATTCTTTAAATGAGCCTTATCAAGGGTGGATAGGGCGATTGGTAGATGGGAGTGATACTGAAGGATTCTCCGAAGCTTTAGGTTATGCATTTAAACCAATTGATGCAATGCTTACTGGATCAGGATATACGAGAACAATTCCATATAGAGAAATAAAAAGATTTGGAGTTAAAGTAACTAGAAAAGATAAGATGAATAAAAAAAAAATATCCTGTTGGCTCAATGGATTTGAAGATATTTGGAAAAAAGAAGGTGTTTGGGAATTAAATGATAAAGGTGAACCAATAATTCTGAACAATAATTATTTTAAAATTAAAAATGATAAAGAAATAGATTTCTACAATGATTATCTAACACCTTTTATAGCCAATTATACAAATACAATTAGAGCTATAGTCCCTGAAACTATTATCTTTTTTGAGGGTCCTTCAGAAGATTTATTGAAATTAGAACAAATAGATTTTAACGTTCCGAAAAATGTTGTACACGCAGGACATTGGTATGATGGAGCTACTCTTGGAACAAAACGATCTATGATAAAAGCTAATTTTGACACATATACCAATAAGCCAGTCATAGGAAAAAAGAATGTTAGAGAGATGTTCGTAAAGCAATTAACTATTATAAAGAATATATCAAAAAAAATCCATGGAGGTATCCCTACATTAATCGGGGAATTTGGTTTACCATTTGATCTTAATAATAAGGAAGCATATGAAAAATTCAAAAACGAACCTGAAGCAGCCTGGAAAAACCATATAACTTTGCTTACAATGTATTATAATGCTTTGGATGCAAATTTATTGCATTCTACTCAATGGAATTATACTGCCGATAACAATAATAAATGGGGAGATCTGTGGAATTTAGAAGATTTATCTATTTTTAGTCGAGATCAACAATTAGATCCTAATGACATTAATTCTGGTGGAAGAGCAATTGAAGGATTTTGTCGTCCACGTTTTACTCACTGCTCTGGAATCCCATTAAAAATGGAATTTAATTTTAAAGAAAATAGCTTTCATTTTGAGTTTAATGGAGATTCATCAATAAGAGAACCAACAGTAATATATGTTCCCAAAATACAGTATCCAAAAGGATTTCATGTTCAAGTTTCTGAGGGGGAAATTGAAAAGAAAGAAGATGAACAATTAGTTCTTTTAAAAATCGAAAATGATGGAATTCATTCCATTGATATCATTAAAATTGATTAATTTTTTTTTCCAAAATATAATTTTTTAATTTTAATATAAATTTAAATAAAAAGCTTATATATTTCAAGATATCATTTACAATAATTATTTATCACCCAAAGACTCATTATTATAAAGAAATTTTTCTTGGGGAGTATATAGTATGAAAGGAAAAGTAATAACTTTTGGAGAAATTATGCTTAGACTTTCCCCCCCTAACTTTCAACGCTTCAACCAAGCACGATCTTTTGATGTTATTTATGGGGGAGGAGAAGCAAACGTGGCTGTTTCATTAGCTAACTTTGGAATTACCGTAGATTTTATTACAAGATTGCCTAAAAATGAAATTGCAGACGCTTGTATTCAATTTCTTAGGCAATATGGTGTTAACACAGAAAAAATTATAAGAGGAGGTAGTAGAATAGGGATCTATTTTCTTGAAATGGGAGCAGCAGCGCGTTCAAGTAAAGTTATATATGATCGTGCTAATTCTGCAATTTCCACAGCAGAAATGAATACGTTTAATTGGGAGAGTATTTTTGAAGGCGCTACATGGTTTCATTTTACAGGTATAACACCTGCAATTTCTCAAAATTTAGCTGATTTATGTCTTGATGCTGTTAAAGTAGCTAAAAAGAAAGGTTTTACTGTGTCGTGTGACCTTAATTATAGGAGTAAATTATGGCAATATGGTAAACAACCAAAAGAAATTATGACAGAAATTGTTAAATTTTGTGATTTAATCATAGGCAACGAAGAAGATGTCGAGAAAGTATTTGATATTAAAGCACCAGACACGGATATAACTTCTGGTGAACTAGATCCTGAAAAATATAATTCTGTAGTAAAGGAATTTAAAAATAAATTTCCTAATTTAAAATATATAGCTATTACACTTAGAGGTTCAATCTCGGCAAGTCATAATACATGGTCTGGAATACTTTATGATGGTAAAAAGATGTATATTGGTCCTAAATATAACATTACTCATATTATTGATAGGGTAGGAGGTGGTGATTCATTTGTAGGAGGTTTAATCTACGGATTTATGACTTATAAAAACGATCTACAAATGATATTGAATTTTGCTCTTGCTGCGTCATGTTTAAAACATTCAATATTAGGAGATTTTAATTTGGTTTCGGTGGATGAGGTACTTAAGTTAATGGGTGGTAATACGTCTGGACGTGTCTCAAGATAAATAATTCGAAAGGTGAATTTGATAATGAATGAAAATCAAAAGTTAATTATTACCGCTACGTCAGCTAATTCTTGGATATATCCTGACGTAAAAAATTGGGCGCAAAATACTGATCAGTTAATTGATGATATTGTAAGCTGTTATGAAGCAGGTGCTGCAATTGCACATGTTCATCTTCCAAGAGGAGAGGAAATTGAAACTGTTAAACGAATACGAGAAAAGTGTGATGTTATCATTCAAGCAGGTATGTCAAGTGAATCTATCCCTCAAAGAAAAGGAGATTTTGATTCAAAACCAGATATGATGGCGGTAATGTTAAATCATCATGCTGAACACTTTAGTCAAGTGTTGGTAGATGTTTTACATCCTTTAAAAGAGTTAGAAGAATACTGTATTAAATGTAAAGATTTTAATATTAAGCCAGAATGGGAAGTTTGGCAACATGGTTCCTATTGGAATTTAAATTATTTGATAGAAAAGGGATTATTAGAATGGGATAAACCACATTTCCTGACATTATTCTTCAATTGGCCAGGAGGAACATGGAGTCCTGCCAATTTTGAGGAATATATGCATAGAAAGAGATATATACCACCTAATTGCGTTCATTCTGTAAGTGCAATGGGCCATGAACAAATGAAACTTTTAGTTTTTGTTCTAACTCATGGTGGAAATATTAGGGTGGGCACTGAAGATTATCCATTTATTAAACAAGGAGTGCCTGCAAAAAATAACGCCGAAATTGTAAAAAATTATGTAAGTATTATTAAACATGTAGGTAAAGATATTGCAGATCCAACTGAAGCAAGAAAAATTATAGGCTTAAAATGATAAAATCATGAAATAACATAAATTAAACCAAATTAATGTAAAAGATTCACTCTTAAATTTTAGAGAAATTTTGTAAAACCTTTATATACATTTGTCTCAAAGATAATATTATCATTTCTTTCGCTTGTAGTAAATAAAATAAATAGTGTGTTAATAAAACATGAGTGGATCTTTTTATTTATTAGGTGTTTTTTTAGCTATATTATCTGGAAGTATAAATAATATTGGATTAGTTTTCCAAAAAAAAGTAGTTAATGAAGTAGCTCCCGAAGCAAAATTCTTTAGAAGTTTAGTGAAAAAACCTCTATGGATAACAGGTTTATTAATGGAACTAGCCATAGGATCAATTTTTTTCATGATTGCTCAAATTTATATTGGTCCCGCTTTAATACCTGGTTTGATGGCATTTGGTTTAATCTTTCTTGCAATTGGATCTGTTAAAATTGTAGGTGAAACTTTAAAAAAGGAAGAAATTACAGGTATTATTGTAATGATAACAGCTATTTTTCTATTAGGTCTTTCTGAATTAAGTGTAGATATTGTTACTATAGACATATTAGCTTTTGATCTTGTTTTAAATATGACAATTTTTACAATCATTCTGTTTTTAGGTACATTTATATGTGAAATTTTACAAAGAAAAATCGAAAAATTAAAAGGAATTCTATTAGCAATATCTTCAGGATTTCAATTTTCACTTACTAATTTTTGGATTGCACCTTTGATGGCTGTAATTGCTCATGTATTTGGAGGAAATGCCACTTTAGGTGAACTTTTCTTATTTATCGCTTGTGCTGTAATTTTAATTGCCGCTAGTATACTAGGGATAATGAAAATTCAACAATCATTTCAAGTAGCTAGCGCAAGTCGAATGATTCCAATCCAGCAAGTACCTATACAAATTACACCGGTGATTGCTTACTTTTTTGTCTTTATGTTAATGCCGCCCACAATCTTTCCTATCTTTTATGTAATTATTGGGGTTTCTTTAATTCTATTAAGTTCGTTTCTTTTAGCAAAGAGACAAGCCCAATTAGATGCTATTAAATAAGGTTAGGAAATTGACGAAAATTATATTTTTTCAACCACATCCTGATGATTTAGAGTTAAATTGTGGTCACCTCATTCATTATCTTGCAACAAAAAGTAAAGAGAAATATATAATAAAGATTGCATCAGTCACAAAAGGTGAATATGGGCTTCCTGGTGCCCAGTATGATAAATTTAAAGGCGATTTTCTAGCAAAAGTTAGAACTCGAGAACTATATAATGCTCAAAGTATTCATGGAATACCTCCAGAAAATATACATTTTTTTGGTTATATTGACGGATTAGTAGAATTCATTAAAGATTTTGTCGATAAGATCGCCAAATATTTAAATAGGGAAAAACCTGATTTAATTTTTGCTCCTGAAGCAATTTATACGGCATATTATCATAAAGATCATGTAAATACAGGTAAGGCTATATATTATTGTATTTATAACAAATTACTAAACTTTAATCCAATTCTCTATTTCTATTCAACTTTGAGTCCTAATTTTTTCTTTGGCTTTAAAAAAAAGGATTTTAATTTGGTAGATCAACTACTTGCGTGTCATAAAACTCAATTTTGGTTGATTAATTATGCAACATGGACTTACAAACTAAAAACTAGATTAGCAGGTTTGAAGTTAAGTGGTTGGAAATATGCTGAGAAGTATCGAAGAGTATATTTTAAAAGAAATAATAAAAATGAGAATAAACCATCATTAAGTGTTAGAATGTTAAGTCATTGGTATTCAAGTATGCCTTTTTTTAAAGCTAAGTATCCACAAGATGTGTTGATAGAGCTTAAAAAAAAAGGAAAAATCTAAATGTTTAAATAAAATCATATAAATTTTACAGCAAAAATATGTGTAATAAAACTATATAAAGAACAAAAACAAAATAATTTCAATATATAGAAAAGAAGGTAATAAAAATTTTAATAATTTAATAACTAAAAGAAAAGAGGTGTATTTTATTGGCGACTCCAGAAGAAATTAAAGAAGCATTGGATAAATGGGTTAAAATTCTTGATGATCCAGATATTGCAGAGGAATTTGAAGGATTTAATAAGACAATGCAATTTGAATTTTCAGATATAGATTACAAAATAAAAATGATTTTTAAGAATAAAACAGCAAGGTTAGAAGAAGGTTTTGATGAAAATGCTGAAATGGGTTTAGAAGTTGAATCTGATCTTTTTGTGGGTATTGCTACTGGTGATGTAGATCCAATGGAAGCCTTTATGGAAGGAGAGCTTAAAACTAAGGGTGATATGAACTCATTACAGAAATTAGAAGTCTTCATGGATATTGATTAAGGAATTTTTATCAGAAATTAATTATTTTTTTATCTAATGTTATTTTGTTATTAAAAAAATATGAAAATTTGATATGATTAATGGACTTAAATCTATGGAGTATCTTAATTTAAAAAATTAAGTTGATGTGAAATGGAACCAATTGGATTTAATAAAGAAAGAGCTCAAGAAGTTTTAGGAAGATATAATCTAGATGTATTAATTGCATCAACTCCAGTAAATGTTTTTTATTTAACTGGCTTACCAACATTACATGTAGCTCAAAATCCTATTTTATATGTTTTATATAATCAGTACCCAAGTATAGCTTTAGTTAAACGAGATGGTGATGAGAGTTTGATAACATGGATAACTTATCGTAGCATAGATAAATTTTCATGGGTAAGTGATGTTCATGGAATAGGATCTCCCAAAGCTGCTATGGTATCTATATCTGATAAGATTGAAGAATGGGGTTTATCGAAGGGTAAGATTGGATATGAATCTCTTATGCCTTCCTATCAATCTGAATACCTAAAGGCTAAATTTTCAGATGCAACATTTACAAATGGAGATCAAGCTTTTTTAGATATGCGTTTAATTAAATCTGAAGAGGAGATAAAAAGAATAAAAAAATCTACAGAAATTTCCGAAAAAGCTATATTGAATATGATTGAAGCTTCTTATGAAGGAATTACTGACAATGAATTATTACAAGTTGCTCGGCGAACAATCATTAATGAGGGTGCAGAAGGCTGGGATCACTTAACAATGAATTTGGGATCATCTGATCCTGAAGCGCCAGGAATTGGAACAACTTTAAAAGCAGGAGAGCTTAATAGATTTGATATAGGAACTATTTGGAAGGGATATGTCTCAGATGTTAGTCGAGAATTAGTAATAGGACAAATACCTGATGAAGCACAGGAAATCATGAATAGATTGATAAAAGTTCAAGAATTCTGTGAACAAAATATATATCCAGGGTTAGATATGAAAGAATTGTATACCAATGCGAATAATTTTAGCAAATCTCTAACAAAAAGAGGGAGAGCATTTCTAACAGGTCATAGTATCGGTTTAGAGTGTGAGGAAACTCATCTATTTAGCCCCATAAAAAAATTAGATCGCCCATTTGAGGAGAATATGGTGCTTGATATTGAGATTTGGCAGAGTTTTAAAAATCAAGGGTTAATGGGAATTGAAGACTGCTACAGAATAACAAATAAAGGATGTGAAAGGCTGTCAACCTTAGATAAAAAAATTTTTATTAAATAACTATAAAATATCAAATCAATAAAATTATTAGATAAATAAAGAAAAATTATTGGTTGATAATTGTATGAGTGAATTTGTAAAATTTGGTATAATTGGAGCGGGTTCTGCTGTCTGGCGTTACCATAAACTAGGCACAAAAAATAATCCGCAGATTAAATTTATTTCTGGTTATGATATCGATGAGAAGAAATTAGCTAAAGCAGCCAAATATTCGAAATTAGAACCTTATTCAAAATTAGAAGATTTCTTAAAAAGTGATATTGAGGCAGTTTTGGTTTTAGTACCACACTATCTACACAAAAATCTTGTTGTTGCAGTAGCTGAAGCTAAAAAACATGTCATCTGTGAAAAACCTATGGCGACCACTCTTGAGGAATGTGATGAGATGATTAAAGCTGCAAAAAAAGCTGATATAAAATTTATGATTGCAGAAAATCATAGATTCTTACCAGCTCATCAATTTATAAAAGATGCTTTAGATCGTGGATTTATTGGAGATGTATTTCTTGGTCGAACTTATGAAGGTGCTTATGCTAGTTCAGAATTTTTCGATAATGGTTGGAATTTTACTTATACACAAGGAGGTGGTGGTGTAGTTTCAGATCAAGGAGTTCATAAATTTACAATGTTAAATTGGTTTCTTGGTGAAGTAGATTCAGCTCAATGTTGGCTAAGTAAGACTTTAAAATCTCCCCCTCATAAAGGAGAAGATACAGCCATAATTCTGTTACGTTATAAATGTGGAGCTACTATAACTGTAGATATTTCCTCTAGTACAGTACATCCGCTTACAAATAAAACAGAATTACATGGAACAAAAGGTACAATTTTTGAAGATCACGACTGGGAGAGACCTGTAAAAATATTTTCATCTCATCCTGAGGCTGAAATAAAAGGAGAATATTATAGTCCTGAAATTGAACACGGACCATTTCCTGATTATTACAAAATATCCATGGGGCATGAAGATGCGTATTTTACTAATTGTATTTTAGAGAATAGAATGCCGGAATTTACACCAGAAGAAGCAAGACAAGGTGTTGCGGTTGTCCTCTTAGCATACCTTTCTGCTAAAAACGGAAGAATTACATCGATGGATGAGTTAATGAAAGTTTATAAAAATGAAGGGACAAGAAGTATATTAGATGGACTCGGAGATGTGACACAAATCAATTATAATAATTTAAAATGGGATTAAAAGATATATTAATTTTTTAAGAAAATTTCAAAATTTCGTTATTTTTTATCAATAGGATTCATTTTCTTTATGGAATAAAAATCAAATTTTATTTAACTTTAAAAATTCTTATACTACAGCTTTTCAAAATTTAAACCGCTATGAATAAAAAATGAAATTAGAAGGGAAGATTGCTGTTATAACAGGAGCGGGAGCTGGTATTGGTAAAGCAACTGCTCTCCTATTTGCTAAAGAAGGCGCAAAATTGTGCTGCAATTCAATATCCCAGTCTGCTCAAAATGTTGCAGAAAAAATCAAGTTATCTGGGGGAGATGCGATATTTGTTCAAGCAGATATTTCTGTGGAGGAGGATGCGAAAAGAATAATTGAAAGAACTATTGAAACTTATGGTAAGATAGATATTTTGTTTAATAATGCTGGAATTGTTCTTGGAGGTGCAATTGATACAATGTCTACAGAAGATTGGGATAGAACTATGGCTGTTAATGTACGCGGTACATACCTAGTAACAAAATATGCAATTCCCTATTTAAGGAAAACTCAAGGTGTAATTATAAATAATTCTTCTTCAGTTGCATTTAAAGGGGTAAAAGATAGAGCAGCATACACAGCATCTAAAGGAGCAGTTCTATCAATGACTAGAGCTATGGCCACAGATTATCTTGAAGATAAAATTCGAGTAAATGCAATTTGCCCTGGAACTACAGAAAGCCCATCATTGACAGAAAGGATTAAGAGTAAGGGAGGAAATTTTGAAAAAGTAAAGCAAGATTTTATCAGTCGCCAGAAATTAGGAAGACTTGGAACACCTAAAGAGATAGCCGAAGGAGTACTTTTTCTTGTTTTGAACGAATTTTGTACTGGTGTAAGTCTCTTGGTTGATGGGGGCATGACTATGTAATAATAATTTAAGTTTAATAATTTAAAAATTAAAAGTGATAATTATGGTTAAACATATTGGAATTGTTGCTTGTACTGCAGAAGGAGCCGCACTTTGTTATAAAACAATATGCATTGAAGCCCAAGAAAAGTTGTTTAAGTATAAACACCCTGAAATAACGATGCATACGCCCTCTCTTTCTGATTATATGCAACATATATGGAATGGTAATTGGGAAGGTGTAGCTAAGTTAATGCTTAATTCTGCAAAAATTGTAGCAAAAGCAGGCGCTAATTTCATCATTTGTCCAGATAACACTATTCATCAAGCATTTAATTTAATGATATCTGAGTCTCCTATCCCTTGGTTACATATAGCAGAAGTTGTATCAGAAGAGGCTAAACAAAAGAAATTTAGACATTTAGGAATACTTGGTACAAAATATCTTATGAATTCTAAAGTCTATCCTGACGCTCTTGAAAAATTTAGAATAACTTGTGAAATTCCAGAAGTTCCCGATCAAGATAAGATTGATAGAATTATTTTCGATGAATTACTTAATGATGTTTTTTCAGATGAATCAAGAAAGGAAGTAAACAATATAATACAAAAATTAGCTAAAAATAATTGTGATGCTGTTGTTCTAGGATGTACAGAGTTACCTTTACTTGTAAACATTAATGATTGTCTTATTCCAACTTTAGATTCTACTAGATTATTAGCAAGAGCAGCCATTAAAAAGGCTTTAGAATAACATTAAAAAGATAAAAAAGTAATTATATAATTTTATTGTGTGGTCCATCCACCATCTATTCTCAAATCTGCTCCCGTAATATAAGAAGATTCTTCAGAAGCTAAGAAAAGAATACCTGTAGCGATTTCCTCTGGAGTTGCCCAACGTCCTAAAACCCCTTCTGCTTCAAATTCCTTTTTAACTTCATCATATGATACTCCTCTATCTTTTGCCTGTTTTGCAACATCACTTTGTAGCATTGGCGTATCTGTAGCTCCAGGGCTAACACTATTAACTCGAACATTATATGGTGCTAGATCTAAGGCTAATGCTCTTGTATAACCCAAAACTCCTGCTTTTGTAGAACAGTAATTTGCGTGAGCAACTTGACCTATATGAGCCGCTACTGATGCTAGTGTAATAATGGAGCCGAATTTTTGTTTTTTAAAATATGGAACAGCATATTTACATGTATAATGAGTACCCTTCAAGTTTACATCAATCAAAAGATTATAATCTTCATCTGGAAATGTCTCAACAGGCCCTACTCGCACTACTCCTGCATTTACAATTAAAACATCAATCCTTCCATACTTTTGGATTGTTGAATCAATCATATTTTTAACTTCATCTGGATTTCTTACATCCACTTTCATAATAGTTGTTCTATCTTCTCCTTCTCCAAGCATTTCAAAAGTTTTTTTTAAACCATCTTCATCGATATCTGAAAGTATTTGTATAGCACCTTCTTTTGCGAATAGAATTGCAGTAGATCTTCCTATTCCTGAAGCTGCACCTGTTAAAATCACAACCTTGCCTTTTACTCGAATTTTATTCACCTTTAAATTTGGAACAAATCTATAAATTATACTATTATTTTTCTTATTTATGGATTTTGTTAGGTATGGGATTATTGGTTCTGGAGCTGCATTTAGATATCACCAACGTGCTATTAGAAAGAAACCTCAAATTAAATTTAAATCAATTTTTGATACAAATGAAATACTTGGAAGATCAATGGCTAAGAAATATAAAATGAAATATTACAATAATCTAAATGAATTTCTAAACAGCGAAATAGACGCTGTTATAGTAATGGTTCCCCATTATCTTCATGAACAATACGTTATTGCCGCAGCAGAAGCAGGAAAACATGTTTTATGTGAAAAACCTATGGCAACTACCCTAGAAGGGTGCGATATAATGATTAAAGCAACTAAAAAGGCAGGAGTAAAATTTATGATTGCTGAAAACCATCACTTTTTGCCTGCTCATAAATATATTATGGAAGCGGTGCAATCAGGATTAGTAGGGAAAGTTTTTTTAATTAGATCTTATGAAGGAGTAAATGAGATTGAGGCCCTTATGAAAAGGGGATTTTGGAAGGGCGATCCAATAAAAGCAGGAGGAGGTTCTCTTATGGATATGGGTGCTCATAAATTTGTTACTATGAATTGGATTTTAAATGATACAGTAGAATCTGCATATAGTTGGATAACAAAACAATGTACTAATTTAGAAGAAAAAGCAGAAGATAATGCTATGGTTTTCTTAAAATATAAAAAAGGTACCATAGCGGAGATGATTGTAAGTTTTACCGTTATCTCGCCTTATAATAATAGTATGGAGGTATATGGAAATAAAGGTACTATTATTGAAAATCATGAATGGGAAAATCCAGTAAGAATTTTTTCTGAACATGATAACATGGATAAATTTAAAGGTAAATGGTTTGAACCTGAGATTGAACATGGACCTGCACTTTCTTACTACATGATTTCAATGGGATATGAAGATGCTCATTTTACAGAATGCATTCTTTATGATAAAGAGCCAGAATTTACTCCAGAGCAAGCAAAAGAAGCCATAGCAGGTGTTTTAATGTCGTATTTATCTGCAAAAAATGGAAGAACAGCTTCTCGAAATGAATTAATGGAAATTTATAATACAATAGGAACCAAAAGCATACTTGAAGGTTTGGAGAAGGTTGTACAAAAAAATTATTAGATAATGAAAAAAATGAAAATAATTCAATTATCTTAGAAAAATCTCTTTATCTAAACTTGAGAGTCTTTCACAACTAGAATTAGTTATTCTATAACAGTCCTCAATACCTACTAATCCCTGGCCTCTAACATTTTGCCATGATTCTACATCTAATACCATATTCTCTTTAATAAGACCGTCATATGTATGTCCAGGTCCAAATATATGTATTTCTTCGGTTTCTAATCCAATGCTATGACCAATTATACTACAGAATCCTTTTCCTAATTGTTTATAATATTTATATGCACTTTCATATAATTCTTTTGGATCTGCTCCAGGTTTAAGGTTTTCAAGGCAAAATTCTTGAACTTTTATCATATTTTTCATAGCTGTTATACCCTTTTCAGGAGCTTGCCCAACAACAGCATCTCGACTTACATCTGAAACATAACCTTTCCATACAGCTCCAAAATCAAATCTGATCATTTCACCAGGGTTAACAATAGTCCCTACTCCCGGTGCTTCTGGATCCGAACTCCCAATATTCATAGTTAAATGGTCCCATCCTTCTGCTCCCTCATTAACAATTGTACTCCTTGCGATTTGTAGTAGTTCAATATCACTAATTCCTTCTTTTACTGATTCAATACAATTCAGGATAGCTTTTTCAGCAATTTGTGTTGACTTTTTAATTCTTTTAATTTCCTCCTCTGATTTAATCAAACGCATTTCTAAAAATATGTTATCTCCATCAATAAAAGAAGCATTTGGCAATTCTTTTTGAAGAAATTCTGATTGATATCTTGGCATAAGCGTTTCAATACCAATTTTTTTATTCTTTAATTCCAAATCTTCAAGTTTTTCTACTAATAATTTCAATCCACCATGAGGAGAGCTAACACGCTCATAAGTCTTAACCCATGAAAATTGCTCAACGCTATTATATAGAGCCCATATAAATAAAAACACTTCTCCATCGTTAGTTATTATAGAAAAGCTAGGATATTGATTATATAGAACATATAATATTGGATTGGGTGCAACATGCAATGTAGGAATACCTGTTGCATAAAAGACATTAACGGGAGTAGTTGCAATTAAAGCATCAACTTCAAACGTCTCAAGAAGTTCGGCTGCTCTATTTTTATTATATCCTATTGGTTCAACCATTCTCATTTCACTCTTTATCTCTTAATCCTTATCATCTATCAAAATGTCTAGTCTTTTCAAATATAAAATTATTCCTTTGGATTTGAGGTGAGTTTCCATAAAGATTTCTATATTCACCTTAAAAATATTAAATTTAGCTTTATATTATAACATTATTTTTTTATATTCTTGATTTTAAGTTCTAATAATACATCTTGAGGATATTTTGCTTTTGTCCAAGGTAAACTTGAAAAAAAATGGGTAAAAATTCGCACAATTAAAGGCTGTTTGTTTTTATATAAATTTCTCTTATTGAAATATATACGACGATAAGGTTCAGCATATTTCCATCCATGGAGCTTTCTTCCTGCGAATCTGCTGAATGCTCGGTAAGGGAGCATGGTATATCTTAAAAGCCATTGTTGTGTTTTATGGCAAGCAATCAATTTATAAGTTAACGTTTTAATATCCTTCTTTTTAAAACCAAAAAAGAAATTTGGATGTAGAGAAGTATAAAAATAAAGAATTGGTCGAAAATCGATTAGATTCTTATAGATAATGTAGAACAATGCTTTTCCTGTGTTAATATGATCCATATGGTAATACCAACAATAGATTGCTTCTGGAGCAATAATTATATCCGGTTTCTCCTTTTCAAGATATTCTGCTATGCTATTAATAAATTTTCTATTAAATGGCACAAATCCATCAATATAACCAAAGAAATCAATATTTTGAGGAGATATACGGTGTATTTTTTCTGCATTATATAATTCTCGAGTTCTAATCTTTCCAAGAAATTCTCCCTTAAATCTATCATATTGAGGTCCTGGAAGTCCAAATTCACCTTTAGTTATCGATGCAATTTTAACATCATACTTTTTCGTGCTTTTTGTAGCAAGATAATGCATTAAATGTCCGCATTTATGTTCTAAATCATCAGGATGTGCTTGAAAAAAAATAATTTTTACCATTTTGGCTCAAAATTATAAATATCTATTTTATTTCTTCCATTTTTGCTGATCTTTTTCCTAATAAAAAAGTACTTATCATAATGATAATAATACCGAGTACCAGTAGAACAACTGAAAAAATTGTTGGAGGAACCATAAGAAAGACTGAAAAATATATAAAAATTGGAATTGTAAGTGTAGGTACTTGTTGAATTGGAATCATATTACTTGCTTGTCCTACCCTAAAAGCATGTTGTATTGAAGCTAATCCCAAAATATTCGTAATAATTAGAAAGAAAATAGAGATAACAAAGATAATTAGCTGAAGTAAAATGAAATTTCCACTAAATACATCTGCTGTAACTGCCATGAATTGACTTACCCAGAAATTAGAAAGCGAAAACATAAAACCAGATAAAATGGCTAATAGAATTCCCCTAAATCTTTCATATCTCTTTTGGAAAATGTGACAAGATAAAGAAAATAAAATTATTATTGTAGTAAAGATAAATGTTCGAATTGTAAAATCAAATTCTAAAAGATTAGTTTCAGTAATATCAATAGAAAGTCCACTTATACTTAAAAAAAAGGTTCCTAATATCATCAGTAAAATCCCTATTATTTCTTCTATTTTTAATTTTTCTCCCACAATTTTAACAGAACCTAAAGCCAAGACAATCAGACCAAAAGCCATTAGTCCGGGAATTAAAGCTGGTCCAATAAATATTTGAGCTGTTAAATAGAAAATTGAACTAATTCCAAAACTTAAAATCACTCCTAAAATCCATATTGGTTTTCTCACTAAATTTCTCATAAATTCTGGTTCTCCTGATACTTCATTTACTGCTTTTTTTTGTAAGACAGATCCTGATTGAGTAGTTGATCCTGCCAATAACGCTAAAAATACGCCTAACCAATATAAATTATCAGCCATTTTATATACAACGGTATTTTAATCAAAAATCAATTTGAATATTTTATTCTATGTTTTTAATGTTTAAATAATTATAAGTTTTAAATTCTCTTTTGAAAAAGGTATAATTTAATATACAATGTGATGATGGTTTAGATTATGACTTTAGATAACATAAAAATTCAGGTTGTTTTTATTGGTAAACCACAATGGGAAGCGGGTTGGCCCTATTTAGGTTATGACAATTTAAAACTAATAAATAAGATTAGGGAGCATCTAATTAAGAGCTTTCCAAAAATAACATTTAATTGGGGAAACATAATTACTTCCTATGATAGACTTTTAGTTGATAGTATTAAAGAAAATATAGTAAAAGCAGATGGAATTATTATTTTTACAATCGGACATTATGGCGACCCTGGAATAATCCAAGCTGGGATTGAATTTATAGAAATTAAAAAACCAGTAATTCTTGCTAATTTAATTTATGGAGGAGATCACACATTTACTAAAATATATTCAACAATTAAAGGTAAAAATTTTCAAATATTTCCAATATCTTCACAGAAGATTGAAGATTTTGAAAAACCAATTGAAGCATTGAGCAAATTATTGCTATTAAGGGGAAAAAGAGTTTTAGTTTATGCAAGTGACGTTATAAAAATGAATTGGGACGTTATATTAGGATTATTCAATCCAGAGCGTAATTCCATATTAAAGATTCATCCAGAATTTCTTGAACAAGTTGGAAAAATGAGTGGTGATAAGGAGTTTGAATTTTATACAGACACTATCGGTAAAGACCAAGCACATCAATGGAGGATGGATGAGACAAAATATAGAGAAAATTTGAAAGAAATTTTTGGTATAGAAATGATAAGAGGTGATCCAAATGAGATTCTGGAATATTATAGAAAAACAAATGAAGAGGAAGCCAAAAAAATTGCTGATAAATGGATTAAAAATGCATTAAAAGTAGAACCCTCTGAAAAGACAATCTTGAATTCTGCAAAATTATATCTTGCCTTTAAAAAAATCTTGGAAGATAGAGATATTGATATTTTTGCTCCAGATTGCGGGACATTCTTATTGACAGGAATATTACCTGCTTATCCTTGTATGGCTTATTTTGAATTAAGTAATGAAGGGAAATATGGCATATGTGAATCTGATATGGATTCAACAATTAGTTTCCTTTTTGGATTATATTTAGCTGATCGACCCGGATTTGTATCGAACCATACTCTCGATCTTATTAATGATCAAATCACATATATGCACTGTGTAGCTCCAGATAGACTTTATGGGATTGATGGTCCGTCAGTTCCCTATGAAATCGTTTTTCATGGTGAAACTCATTATTTAGGTGCTTCTCCGTGTGTTAAATTCCCTATTGGTGAAATTGTAACAACAATAAAAATAAGTGTTTTTAATAAGAAAATATCAATTAGACAAGGGAAAATAATAGATAATGTAGTTGATGAGAAAGGTTGCGTTTCAAAGATGCTTGTGAAAGATGATGTTGAAAAAATTATGAAAAATTACGACTGGGAAACATTTGGATGGCATAGAGTCACGTTTATTGGAGATTGGAAGGAAGTTTTCATAATTGGGGCTAAAATTTTAGGATTAAAGATTATTGAAGAAGATAAATAATTGTTTTAACAAAAAAATAGTATTATTAATTAGTAGACTTAATTAATACCATCAAATAAATCTTAAATTAAGATTAAAATTTATTCTTAATTTATAATAATCCTGATAAGTAAAATGAGGAAAAAAAATAAAGATAAAGTGCATTCACTTAGAGGTCGTTTTTTATATTCTCTGGGTGCTGTACCCTCCGCCCTTCCTTACAATATGATTTCTGCGTCATTTGTATTTTTTTATGTTACCGCTGAATATGGTCCACATCTTGATCTACCCCTTTCAGGTTGGGCTTGGGTAATTTATGGGATTTGGAATGCAATAAATGACCCTTTAATTGGATTTTATATGGATAAGAAGATAACTAAATGGGGGCGTCGAATTCCATATATAGTAGTAGGAACGATTCCTTTCACAATTGGATTCATACTTCTCTGGTGGGTACCTTATTCAAGCTCAGAACAAATTTTTATATTCTTCCATGCTCTTCTTATGCTATTTTTATTCGACTTTGGATTTACGCTTTGTATGGTGGGGTGGTCGGCATTATATACTGAAATGTATGAAGAAGAAGGAGAAAGAGCTACTGTTGTTGCTATAAAAGATACAATTGCATTTATTTCATCATTTATTGGAATAATGATTCCACCTATGATTGCAGATGCGTTAGGATGGGAAGTTGCCGGATTTTTAATAGGAATTTTTATCCCTATTACAATGTTGCTTTCCCTTCTCGGTTCAAAAGAAAGAAAAGAATATCAAATTGATAAGCCATTACCAATATCTACCGCACTTAAAGAGACACTTAAAAATAAACCTTTTGCAATTATTACATTAACATATACATTGCTTGATTTTTGTTTTGGATTAACCATAATGGTTCTCCCTTTATATGCTAAATTTATTCTTGGGGTAGATGAAGGTTTAGTAGGTGTTGCTGCTGCAGGAGTAGCAATAGGAATCCTCATAAGTGTACCTTTTTGGAGATATATCTATGCGAAGAGAGGACCAAAATATGGATTACTTCTTGCAATGATTATATTTTCTTTAGGAATATGGCCATTGTTTCTTATAAATGATTTTATTATATTAATTTTTGTTACCATTTTTCCTGGTTTTGGAGCTGCTGGTATGCTCATGACCGAACCTGCCATAAGTGCTGCAATAGATTATGATGAATTAATAACAAAGAAAAGACGAGAAGCTTCATATAATGGTATCTTAGCTCTCATTGCGAGATTATCTTTAGTTTTTTCAGGTTTAACATTAATAATTGTGGGAATTCTAACTGGTTTTGATGCCGATGCAGATACACAGAAATCAACAGCACTTATTGGCCTTAAAATATTAGTAGGATTTGTACCTCTTCTTGGGGGGGTATTAGGAATTTTAGTTTTTAAATTCTTTCCTATTAATTATGAAGCTTTTACTCACCAACAACAACAATTAAAGATTTTACATAAAGAACGAATAGAGCGGTTAGAAATGGAAAAATAATTAATTCTTTTTTCATGATTCTAATTATATTAATTTTTTTTATATAGATTTGCAATAGAATATAAATATTGCTAAAAATCAAGATTTAATGAAATATTCTATTCATATAATAAAAATTAAAAATAAGATATTACATTTCTTCTGTTTAATTTTTTGTTCAATTTCATGATTTAAAACACTCAATATCAACCATGAAAATTATAATAATAAAAATGAATTTGATGAATTCTTATGAAATGTAAGCTTAAAAATTTAACAATCTATTATGAAGAGTATGGTGAAGGTTATCCCATTTTGATGATTCATGGATTTATGCCTGATCATCGTCTAATGAAAGGATGTATGGAGCCTATTTTTAAAAATAGAGGAGATTATAAACGTATTTATTTTGACTTACCTGGAATGGGCAAAACTATTGCGCCAAAATGGTTAACAAAGTCAGATCAGATGCTCGATATTGTTTTAGAATTTATAGAAAAGATTATTCCTAATGAAAAGTTTTTAATTGCTAGTGAATCCTATGGATGCTATTTAGCAAGAGGAGTTATTTTGAAGAGATCTAAGTTAATAGATGGTGTTTTATTTATTTGTCCTCTTATAATACCTCAAACTGAAAAACGAGATTTACCTAAAGATTTTAAAGTTTTAATAAAAGATATTGAACTTATTTCTAGTTTAAGCCCTTCAGAAGCTCAAGAAATAGAAGAATCTTTGATTGTTCAGAGTAGAGAAGTTTGGGAAAGATATGAAGATGAAGTCTTTTCTGGATTGAAAATTGCAGATCAAAATTTTATGAATACAGTCTTTCCAGCTAATTATGAGTTTTCTTTCAATGTTGATCAGCTTATAGATTTGTATGATAAACCAACATTATTTCTTTTAGGGAGACAAGATATTTCAGTAGGGTACCGTGATGCCTGGAAAATTATTGAAAATTACCCTTGTGCAACCTTCGCTATTCTTGATCAAGCAGGTCATAATTTACAAATTGAAAAAGCAAATCTGTTTAATCCTTTAGTTCATGATTGGTTAAGTAGGGTTGAATACTATAATTCTTCTGTGAATAAAAGTTAAAGAGAAGGTTTTTCCTTGAAATCAAGCTATCTCTTTTGGTTCTTCCCTTGGTAATCTTTGCTCTACTGGTAAAATTTGTTTAAATTCTTTATGAGGTTCTGTCTGATACCAATATGCTGTAGAAGACCAATCATCTGAACGTTGATTTGCATGACCATGTTCAATTTTGACTTTTATATTTTTATGAAAATAAATAGGATCTTCAATGTGATACCTATAAAAGCTAATTTTACCACTCCAATTCTTCCCACCAGGTAAAATTACTCCAAAATAAGGAGAGCAATAATACTGCTTTGAACACCAAGCCCCACCAATATAATCTTCTGTTCCTGTTCCATAAAGAATTGTTTCTCCATCATCAATTTCAATATAATCATCTCCTTCACCCGGCCAATTTTCTGTGTCAGTTTCAAATAAATTATGAATATCTAGATGACATCCAACGTAATGACCCTCACCCTCAGCTTCTAATATTAAATAATCATCTTCATGTGTAAGGTTTTTCTTACTAAACATCTCGGACTTCCAACCCATTTCATTTAGTTTTTTGTAATCTTGACCCTGACAAGGGTTTTCTCGATTCCAAAAAGTGTGAAATCTCCCAAAAGATTGATTAATTTCTTGATATTCCTCGTAATCAATATAATAATAAAGAATAAGTGGTTCCTGCGATTCATTTTCAACTTCAATTTTGGCATTTTTAGAAAATGGCATCGGAAACCAGCAATTAAATCCTTTGCCATCATTAGGACCCATAGAGAGAGGTAAACACCAAAAATTAACAGTTTTTGCATGACCTAATCCAAAAAAGTCTCCAATTGGGCAAACAACTGAAGGATTCTCTTCATCATCCCACCACATTCGAATTACAGCCTTCCTTAAATAGTAAGGATCTTCAGAAGCAAGCGTCATCCAAATATGTTTTATAATCCCCGCTGTAGATAAATTACACAATTCAAATTTTTCTTTTGCTTCTATAATTTTGAAATCAGCATTAGCGCCTGTTTTATCATAACTAGAGACTCTTTTTCTCTTAATGTTTTTTTTAATTTTAGCTAAGTTCATTAAAGAATTAAATCCAAACTCCAACTTAAAACCCCTAATTTTTATTATTAAAAAGTCTAATATAAGAAGAATATTAAATATTTTTAATTTTTAATTAAAAATAAAAATCATTATTTATGGGGGTATATAGGCAGCTATCTTTTGTAATTCCTTATCTTTCAAAAACTTCCTAGTTGGTAATTTTTTTATCAAATATCCATTATCAAGAATAATTACTTCTTTTGAATATTTGGCAATAACTCTTGGATCATGAGTCACTATAATTATAGTACTGTTATTTTCATGAAGATTTTTTAATATTTTCATAAATTCCTCAATCATTCGATAATCTTGACCAGTAGTAGGTTCATCAATTATCAAAATTTCTGGTTTCAAAACTAATACAGAAGCTAATGCCAATCTTTGACGAATACCCTTACTAAGATAAAAAGTTGATTTATATATTTCTTCAAATTTCTTAAGATCTAAAAGCTCAATAATTTCATTATATCGACGTTCTATTTCACGTTCGTGAAATTTAAGATTTTTTAGTCCAAATTCTATTTCCTCTCGAATTGTATTTTTAAATAATTGATGATCTGGATTTTGATAACAATATCCTATAATTTGGGAGATTTTTGAAATCGAATATTCATTAATTGACTTATTTTTTAGTTGAACATTGCCTTGTTGTGGTTTTAATAGCCCATTAAAGTGTTTTATTAAAGTTGTCTTACCAGAACCATTTTTTCCTATAATAGCTATAAAATCACTAGAAAAAATTTTTAAATTGATATTTTTTAAAGCTTGAGTTTGATTGGGATATGAAAAACTTAAATTATTAATATCAATTATTGGATTTTTTTTACTAATTTCAAGCTTACTTTCAATTTTTTGTTCAAGAGATTCTTGATAATCTAAAGCATCGGTTGGATGATAAATACCAAGTTCATTTAATAACTTTATATGATAAGATAATTGAGACGTAGATTCATCCAATTTTATCTCCCCATCATCAATAAGAATAATCCTATTACAAAATTCTATTACTTTTTTTGTATCATGACTTACTAAGATAATTGTCAAATCAAATTCTTTTCTAATTGATTCTAATACTTCGAAGATTTCCTGTTTTCCTTGTGGGTCAAGATCAGAAGTAGGTTCATCTAAAATGAGAATTTCTGGTCTCATAGCCATAATTGATGCTATTGCAATTCGTTGTTTTTGACCTCCCGAGAGTTCATCAGGAGATTTTTCTTCATATCCTTCTAATCCAACGAGTCTAAGAGCCCATTCAATTCGTTCCTTGATATCATTTCTTTCTAAACCTAATGTTTCTAATCCAATGGCAATTTCATCTTCAACTGTCATCATTATAAATTGAGTTTCTGGATCTTGGAAAATTAAACCAATACGAGTGCCTAACTCATGCATTTTAGCTGTTCGAGTATTTTTCCCAAATATTTCAACAGTACCCTTTATCCATCCTCGAGTTCTTAAAGGGATAAGGCCATTAATACAAAAACATAAAGTTGATTTACCCGCTCCTGTAGGCCCCATAACTCCTACAAAATCTCCTTTGTTAATCTTTAGATTAATTGATTTAAGAACTAGATCTTTGGAAGATTTATATTTCCAATAGAAATCACTAAATTCTATTATAGAAGTCATTTCCTATTACAAAAATAAATCAATAATTAAAAATGTAAAACTTTGATTAATTATTCGTAAATATATTGAGAATCCTAAAAATGCTAAAAGTCCAAAAATAATAATATAATCTTTTTTTTTAAAAGAATAAGATTGATAATTTGTACGATTTTTAGTACGAAGTGGAATTCCTCTTGCTTCAATAGATGCTGCCATATCTTCTGTTTTTTTAAACATCAATACAATTAAAGCAACAAAAATTGAAATAAAATTTTTTATTTTTTTTAAGATGTGAGTATGTTCAAATTCTACTCCACGTGTCATCATTGCTTCTTTAATTATCGAATATTCTTGTTGAAACATTGCAATCCCTCGAAATGTCATGCTCATCATTAAACATACTGCAAACGGAATCTTAACAGAACGTAACCCATAAATAAGATCTCGATCAGAGATTGAGATAAATAGGAATAACATTAGAAAAAACATTATAATAACTCTTAAAACGATACGTCCCGCATAAAAAAGGGTTTGTTCAGTTATTAAAATATGCCAAATCCATACATCTTTAATAATGATTATGTTTGTTTCGAAAAAAACATATTTTCCTGGTCGTTCAGAAAAAAAAAACCAAGCAATAAAAATTGTTAAATTTAATAGTAAAGTTCCAATTATGACTTTCTTAAAACTTTTAGTAAATAATGGTATTTTTGTTAAAATAATTAACATAATACATAAAATAAGCAAAATCAATATATCAAAAACATTAGTAAATATGAAAGCAATCACACTTAAAATAAAGGAAATTAAAATTTTTGAAATAGGATGAAATTTTAACATTACAGAATTTTTTGGAATATAAGAAAAAAAAGTTTTAGATAAAGCTGAAATAACATTCACCTTTACTTTATGAGAACCATTTCTCCACATAAATTGTGGTCTGTTTAATCTTTCCGGTTAATCCTACAATGATAGGTGTAGCTATTGCGGATAATACGATTAAATCACCTGCAAACCACCCAATAAACCCAATCCAAAACGCTTGTTCAGGAACAAATAACATTTGAGTTATTGGAACCCCTATTATTGCTGAAATAAAAGATGCTCCAAAGATCCCAAAAATTACATAAATTAACCAAGATCGAGATGGATTTATAACATACATTAAAATTACTAAAACTACAGCAATAATTACAGTTGCAATCCAAATTCCTTGCCAAATAACAGACTCGACTAATGGAGTAGCTATGGCTGCGATTATAAGGTTTATTACGATTAATGCTAGTAATATATATAACTCCTTTGGTCTTTTCAAATCTGCACCTATATCTACATCTGTTTTAGATAATCTAAAGGCTATTAAAGGAAGAAATCCTTCAAAAAAATCACAAAAAGACCATAGAAAGCTCCACCAACCATAACCAGTTAAGAATCCAAGAATTAAGCATGAAAAATAACCAGCAAAACATCCCCATAGACCTAACCATAGGCTTAATGGAACATAAATTGCTACTGCTAAATAAAGACCTGAAACACCTGGAAATACTCCTACGGGTGCTGCAATTACAGCATAATATGCTAAAACAAAACTAACTCCTGTAGCAAGTGCAGTAACAACTATGTGGCGCCAAGTAACTCCAATTTTTACCTCTTCCATTTCACTCATTTTTTATTACCTTCTGAATTAATTTAAATGATTTTTAATAAATTTTCTTTGAATTACATGTGAAGATTAAACACTTTGTTATTTAAAGTTTAATAACAAGAAATTATTATTAATTGGTTGTATAAAATATTCGTACTATTATTGCATTTAAAAGTTAAAGTTCGCTACCAATAAATACATTTATAAAAGATATTATTCTCCTTGAATTTGCACATAAACTCTTCGATTTCGTGGTCCATCATATTCTGCAAGCATTATTCCTTGCCATGTACCCAACATTAATCTATTCTCATGTATCAATATATCAACAGAATGTCCTGTTAAGGAACACTTAATATGAGCATCTGAATTACCTTCGCCATGTCTATAAGAATATCCCAATCCTCCACTTCTTGGAATCAATTTGTTTAAATAATTACTAATATCTCTAATAACGGAAGGATCTGCATTCTCATTAATAGTAATGCCCGCAGTGGTATGGGGAATGAAAATACGGCATACACCTTCTTCAATATTGGCATTTCTAACAATTTTATTAATTTCACTTGTTATATCCAGTAGAATCTCTCTTTCCGGAGTCTTGACTTTTAATTCATTAAATTCTATCATTATCTCACCAAGAAATATTTAATTTGGAAATACTTAAAATGATTATCAATCATTAAAAAATCCATGTTTTCCCTTCCCTTGTAAAAAAATTTTACTTCCTTTTAAATATTCTCTGCTTTCTATAGATTTCAGACCAAATTCGAATTCTTTTTTCAAGGCTTCTTCTAAATTTAATCCAAACTGATTATATGTGGATAAACGATCATTACTTAAACAATTTTGAGGAAAAGATGCAATATTTCTTGCTAATTTTAGTGATTCCTGTTTTGCGCTTCCAATATCAACAACTCTATTTACTAATCCCCACTCATAGGCATCTTGAGCATTAACAGGACGTCCTGTAATAATCATATCTATAGCTCGACTTAATCCAATTAATCTCGGAAGTCGTACTGTACATCCATCGATAAGAGGAACTCCAAATCGACGATTAAACACTCCAAAAATTGCATTTTTTTCAGCGATACGTAAATCACACCATAAAGCAAGCTCAAGTCCTCCTGCAACAGCATATCCCGATATTGCTGCAATCACAGGCTTAGATAACAACATTCTAGTTGGTCCCATTGGTCCATCTCCCTTTTTTTCAATTCTATTCCCTCGTCCTTCCGCAATTGCTTTTAAATTTGCCCCAGAACAAAATATACCATTTGCACCCTCTAGTATACTTACTAGAGCTTTCTTATCTTTTTCGAAATCGCGAAATGCATTAGCAAGTTCGTTTGCTGTAGGACCATCCACAGCATTTTTTACTTCAGGGTTATCAATAGTTATTATATAAATTGGATAGTTTCTTTCAATTAAAATAGGCATAAAGAATAAAAAAAATTAGAGAAAAAAAAATTTATCAGTATTAAAAACTAAAAAGAATTATTTTTGGTTCTTTAAATATTCATTCATCTCAACAAAACTGCTTGTCCTTATTAGTGCTGCTTTCAAAAATTGAAAACCAATATCATATGTAGAGCCGTCACCTCCTATATGAATGACCCAAGGAACTTCTTGCTCATAAAGATTTTTCGCTTTCATGATTTTTTTCGCAGTTGAGATAGCTTCAGCAACAGTTGCACCAGATTCAAATAAATGGTGAACCCAAGGAACATTCCAAGAAGATACATTATCTTTTGAAGTTGAAACCTCTGAGCAACTAGTATTATTTACATAAATTATATTAGTATCAGCGACAGCTGTCGCTGCAGTCGCCATTTGATTTAATACCATTCCCGCACCACATCCAGGGCATAAACCATGACCTGGTTGTAAATGAGTTTGAGGTCTCAATTTCTTCCGATTGACTCTATAAACATCAATAGGTTTTTCTGTTCCAAATTTATCTATGAGAGCTTTCAATTTATTATTTCGTTGTTCTGTTAAATAAATAATCTCATCAATTTCTTTTTCCATAAATTTAGGTTTGAAAAGATGTCTAAATTTTCCCATTGATTTAAGATATTCTACAAATTTCTCTCTATCAATATCTAATCCACGGAAATATGAAAATAGAGGGATACCATCTTCAACTCGTATTGTATAAAGAGGCCAATATCCACAATCTGTTGCTAATTTTGAGATTTTCAAGGCATCTGCAGCTTCATGTCTCCAACCTCTCATACAATCTGAGTATGCTTGGATGAAAGCAGAGCCATTCGATTTTAAGGCATCAGCAACCTTTCCCATAAAATCATTTGGATAAGCTGGATTTACCGTAGCTAAGAAAAGTTTTTTAGTTCCGTAAAACGCAAATGGAGTAACTAAATCTTGCTTAACACCTATTTTACCGGGAATTTTCTCTCCTGCTGGACCTGTTGTTGTAGATGCATAAGGAGGAGTTCCTCCACTTTCTTGAATTCCTGTATTCATGAAGGCTTCATTATCATAATTGAAAAATAATACGTTACTTTTTTCATTTCTAGTTAATATATCTTCAAAAATGATAATATTTCTCTCTGGTTTTGACATTTTATCGATCCACCCCATAAATTTTTTCTTTAGTCTCTCTAACTCCCAGATATTGATATAATTGTCCTTTCATGTCATTTACAGTTAGCATTTTCCTCTTTACAAGATCAAATTCATCCCGAGTTACATCTCTACCTCCTAATCCAACAATAAAACTTCTAAAAATTGTACCTATGGGATATAAAGCTGAGGCAACTGACATAGAAAAAGGAGGTAACATCCCATTCAATGAATCACTTTTTTCTAAAAGAATCAATTTTTCAATATTATGATCTTCTACAGTCTTTTTTAGTTCTTCATAGGGGAATGGTCGAAAAGCTCTTAATTTAATCAATCCTACATCTTTATTTTTTGTCATCCAACTTATAATGTTCCCACACATTGATCCCATTGTACAAAAAGCAGTTTTTGAAGAGTTATCTAAATTAAATGTTTCAATAAGATTATAATCTCTGCCCGTTTCTATTTCAAATCTTTTAAAAGCATTATTCATTTTGTTTAAAACAGGTTTTTTAGCTTCTTCTAAATTTGCTCTTCCTTCCATAAAGTAAGAAGGAGTAACAATACCACCCCAAGTACCTGGTTTCGAAGGATCAATTGTGTGTCTTGGTTTTTTTGGAGTCATTCTTCTAACTGATTCATCAGGAATTAGAGTTAGCTTCTGTACAGAATGAGATATAATAAAGCCATCATGAATAAAGATAGTAGGAAAAAGTGAATCTTCTGAAATCATAACTGAAAGGATTGCAGCATCATAAGTCTCTTGAACATTTTCAGAAACAATTATGTTCCACCCTAGTTCAGAATTTACTTGTGTAAATTCCCAAGAATTCCAAATGGATAAGTTTGGTGAATTAAAAGCTCTAGCAGAAATCATCATAGTTAAAGGCAATCTCCACCCTACAGCTAGGGGAAGAGCTTCAGTCATTAGTAAATACCCTTGACTTGCAGTAGCAGTAAAAGCTCTTGCTCCTGCTGCACAAGCAGCAGTTGAAAAACTTATTGCAGCTAATTCTGATTCTACATTTACAAAAGCTGCTTTCAGTCTTCCCTGATGAACAACATCAGACAATCCTTCAACTGATTGGGTTTGCGGTGTGATAGGAAAAGCACATATTACATCTGGATCTGTCTGAGTGACTCCACCGGCAACAGCATAGTTTCCAATCATTGTCGTTTCTATAGGTTCTTTTATTTCCTTAAAAAATATTCTCATCGGTTCTATCGACATTTTGCTATCCACCTATTCTGGAGCGGCACATGCTGCCGGACCTTGTTTTAATTTTTTACTTATAGCCTCTACTGGGCAAACTTCAAGACAATTTTGACATGATTTACAATGGGATTGATCGATGCCTTTCATATGCCATAAACCATCTTCTCCTTGTTCTCTAATAATTGCAAAATCAGGGCAAATATACCAACATTGAGCGCAATCAGTACATTTTTCTTCATCCCATATCATATCCCATTCACCCCAAGAACCAGTAATTACTTGTTTACTTCCAATTTGTATGACGTCTTCATCGCAATACCATACTCCTGCTTCATCAACTTCTTTATATCCTGGTAATCCTGGATATACTTGTTGCCAAGGAACCTTTGTATCAATAGTAAAGTCAAGATTCGGAGCATTTAGACTTTCATATACACAAGTTTCTTCATAAGCTCTTTTTATAGCAGCTACATTTTTACCAGCAATTTCGCCTTTAAATCGAAGCATTATTGCATCTGCTAATGCCTCAATAGAAAATATTGGAATTACTCGTATTAAGGCTCCTAATATAATGGTGTTTGTTATATTTCTCCCAAGAATCTCCATTGCAATATTTAATGCATCTATAGTTGCTATATTTATATCCGTTCTTCCAATAATTCCTTGAATAGTTATTTGATCTAGCGTAGTATTTACAATAAGCCATCCTCCAGGAGCGAGTCCTGCGGTCACATCGATTTCTCCAAGGAGAGAAGGATCTAATACAGAGACAGCATGTGGAGCATAAACTTGTTCATTAGTTCTCACCAATTCTTCATTTGTACTAAGCCTAACATAACTTTCAGTGGGAGATCCCATACGTTCTGCTCCAAAGAGTGGTTGACATACTCCATAACCATAAAAAGCTTCCACACATAAATTAGAAGCAGTAACTCCACCTTGTCCACCACGAGCGTGAAACCTAAGATTAATTACATTTTCTTTTAAAATTTCTTTCATCTGTTCTGGAGTTAACATTTTTAAAAAACTCTTACTTTTTCTTTAAAAAATCAATTTCTATTAAATAAATTTAAGGATAAAAATTAACTTATGTTTAATCTTTCTTAAAACTTACTTATCTTTTCCTTATAAAAAATAATCCTTATCATTCAAAAAATAAATACTAATTATATTCATTATTCAATTTTTTTGCTACATCGATACATAAGAGAAGAGTGTTTTGTATTCCTTTTTTTGTAACTAAACTCATATTGTCCTTCTTGGTATGTGCATATTTCAATCCTGGTTGAGAACCGAGCCAACAAGCCTCGAATCCTGCTTGAACAATTGGCATATAGTCAGACCAAGCTCCTGTAGGTAAATAAATATCTTTTATCTTAATATTCAATTCCTTAGCCGTGTTTAAAAATAATTTCGTTAATTTCTTGGAAGATGATCTACGAGGAATTCCATAGGAAGTTATTAGTCTAATAAAATCCTGACCTCCAATAGGATCGAGATTAATAAAGTATGTAGAATTTTTTTCTAATTCATTCTTATGTTTTTGAATAAAATTTATTGCCCCTGCTAAATTCAATTCTTCAGAACTGGTACATAAGAACAGGAAATCAAGGTTATCCAAGGGATTGTTTCTAAAATATTTACTTAGCTCAATAATAACTCCTACTGCTGCTGCATTATCATACGCTCCAGGAGATTTATTTCCTGTTTTATTAAAATAATTTAGATTGCTAAGTATAATAATTGTAATACTTATATATAACATGGAATAATTTAGTATCTCGTTATTAAGAGGAAATAATAACTGAATGATGGACAAAATAAAATATAATAGTAGCATGATTATAAAACTAAAAAGGGTTATCATAAATAGAATTATTCTTAAAGATGATGGGAAAGTTTGTGATTTTGAGTCCCAATGTCCTATAAAGATAACTTTTGCCTTTGAATTTTTATTTTTAAATTCGGTATAAATGTTTTCAGTTCGAAAATTCTTTTCTTTGTTTTTCAATAATTTAATTTTACTTGATGTTGCTAATCCAAGAATTTTAATACCAATAAGAAAGCTTATTAAGACTAATACCAGAGAAAGCCAGTAGTTAATAAAGAACGATATTGCCAATGATAGTAAACAAATCCCTAACGGTATAAAAGCATATCTTAAGACTATCCAAATATAGAAAGATGTTTTAAAATTATCTCGATAAATTGCATTATAGCCAACTTTTTTAAATTCATCTGCGACAATTGCTCTAGCTTTTTTCTCTCCTTCTGTGCCAATCAAACGAGGGAAGGCAAGTCTTTCTGCTATTCGATATGCATTATCCATATCAGGAATTTTTTCGGAAGTCTTCTTATCTATTGCTATATTATTAAATTTTTCGACACTCATTTTAGATTTTAATTTCATATCTCTTTGTTATTTAAAAAATATTTAAACCACTCGATTGGAAGTATTTTTTTAACTTTTTCCAAAAATTCTTTTATCGTTAATATCCCTAATTCAG
Source organism: Promethearchaeota archaeon (assembly GCA_048940765.1). GTDB lineage: Archaea > Asgardarchaeota > Lokiarchaeia > Sigyniarchaeales > SOKP01 > Loki-b32. The sequence continues at coordinate 30,284 of JBHLOG010000006.1, forward strand.
ATATAATTCCAGAAATATATTCAGGTGGGGTAATATCAAAATAAAAATTATGAACCTCTAAAAACTTATTTATTATCTCTTTATCATAAACTTCTCTTATTGGTTTCTCGTTAATTAATACATTATAACCATGATGACTTTTTAAGTTATATTTATACGAGTCACAAACTGCGTAAACTTTTACCTTTCTGGTGCTAGCTAGTAAAGCTAAGGGAAATGTGCCTACCTTATTGATAATCGAACCATCTTTTAATATACTATCAACTCCAATTAAAACTACATCTATTTCATCAATAAAATTTCCCATGGCGCCATCTATTATTAAATGTGTTTTAAAGTGAGTTGATAAAATTTCAGCAACGTGTTGTCCCTCAAGGAGAGGTCTTGATTCCAGTACATAAACTTCAAATTCAAATTCTTTATTTTTCAATAATAAGTTGATAATCGTTGAGCTATAAGATATTAACATTATTTTCAGTGGAATTTTTTTAATCTCTTTTAAAAAAGTTTGAAAGGCAAAATCTAAAGATTTATTTATTTTTTTTCTATAGATCTTAAACTTTTTCAATTTTTCCTCTATAATACTTTTATTTATTTTTTCTAAATCGTGAATCAGATATCCCATGGTGTTAATAAGAGGAGCCATACTTGGACGGGTATCAATTATTTGTTTTAACAAATATATAAGATCCTCTTTTATGTCTTTGTACGGATCAATAACCTGTTCAAGTTGAATTGTAATTATCTCAAGAGATTTATCAATAAATTCACTAGCTCCAGAGGTGTTATCCTCTCTTAATTCTCTAATAATATCTTGAGTATTTTGGATTTCCACACTATTTTCCCTTTAATCCATTTTTTAATTTTTGTCAATTATATTTGCTTAAATCAAACATTCTTTAAAAGTAGAAACGATTAATAAAATTTTTTAAAAATCCGGCAGACAACTAGTGCAATCCATAGATGAAGATCTTTATCTTTAGTTCTTAATAATTTTAAATCCCATAATCCATTTTCTAATTGTCTATCTCTCAATGTCTTAAGTGCTAAATCAATTTGAGGGTGAGAAAGAGTGAATTCTAAGTTAGAAAGAGTGTCAAGTGAAGAAATTATGTCTGTAAACCAAAAAGGGAATGAGACTTTGAACCAATAATCCACTGCCTTACGATCAGGGTATTTATCAGGTTTAAAAAATCTTGAAACCAAAAGTTCTCCTGCTAATTTTGCATCTTGTAAATTTCGATATTTAGAGTGAGCAGAAAAAGCCCTTAACACTACACCAGTTACCATATGAGAAAAGGGTTTTACTCTTTTTGGTTCTAGTGGTTCTGGATCATTCAATACATCTGACCATTTTGCATTATTTGTTCTTATTGGTATGGCCCATCCTCCATCATCTTGTCTTGTTGATAATAGCCATTTAAATCCTTTTTTTATTCGTGGATCATCCTGATATCCTGCTTTAATTAAAAGTTCCATAATACCAGCAGTATAATTCGGGGAATATTGATTCCCGTATATCCCTCTAAAATCTCCCTCTTCAGTTTGAAATGAAAATAAGAATTCTGCTGCTTTTTGAATAGCTTGATGGTGATTATTAAGACCATATTTTTCAATAAGGAAGCCTAATTGCCTGTATGTTTCTATTTGATTGTAATTTTCTTGTGACCTTAAATCATTTTTGCTCATAGGATATTGCCATGAACCATCCTCATGTTGCTTATTAATAATCCTTAATACTGAAGTTAATTCCCAAATTTCTTCTATTGAACCTACTTCTTCTACTAGAAGATCTCGTTTAACGAAATATTGTAATATTTCATTGTTTGTAGATAAAAATTTTATGAAAGGATCAAAATTTAATCTCTCGCTCCATTCTTTCATAAACTATCTACTTAATTAAGATTCTTAAGTTTTTCTATCAATTCTTTTTATGAATAAAAGCAAGTAGAATACTATACAACAAAGAATAAAAAAAAAAAGAATAATTAGTTTTATTTTTAGTTTTATTTTTTATTTGGAACTACCACAGCACCATGAAATCGTAGTGGGATGATAGGATATGACCTGCACGGTTGCTAATTATAGCAACTGCAACACGACCAGATTTCGCTGGAGTAGCGTGTATTTTCATCATTCCCATTTGAGTTGCTGGATCGACGGTCATATGCCAAATTCCATGTAATGTCATAGCATTATTAACTGATTCTGGATAACGATCTGGAGATACCCATTTAGTGTCAATTAAAGTTACGCTAATACTATTTTCTTGGATTCCATCAGTGACATACCAACCGGTACTCGTCCAACCATCCTCACCGGCCTCTACATCATCGACGAATCCGATCTCTGGAATTGAAATGTCATCAACGTACATATTTTGTAATGTAAAAGCACCATCTTGCCATAATGTAAAGTAAACATCAATTGTATGCCCAGCAAAAGGAGTTAAATCCATTGATACAGGGATCCATCCACCGCTATAACCAGTAAATGCATACCATCTTAAAGCTGCCTCGTAATCCGTGGGTTCACGACCATCAGGGCAGTTGGGGTTATCTTGAGCATGAGCTACATAATCAACTGTACCAGGAGCATCTAATGTATACCATTCTCCAGTATCTTGATCATATACCTCTACATAACCATAATCCCAATCACCTTCAATTTCAAAGAATGTCATAAAGTTTAGTGTTGCACCAGTAGCTGGAATATCAAATGATTGATAGAAACTGCGCCAAGCCCAAGCTTGAGCATCTGAATACCATTCATACGTTCCACTATAAGCTGTTGTACCAGAAAAATCATCACCGTCAATATATAACGTAGCCGCCTTTCGGTTATTGAAACGAATATAATGTGCAGTATATGGTTGGGGTTCAATGCCATAGAACCAATCTGAACCTACACCAAATGGGGAAGGAACAGGGGGGCCCCACCAGACATTTGCCATTACCCATTCTATTGTTGCTCCTCTAGTATGTGCTGAACCGATATCAAGTGTTTCATATCCATATTTGCCTCCTGCTTTCCGAGTATCATCTAGATAATTCGCAATCGTCCAAGCGTCGTAAACTTCATCGAATGTTTCGCTAAACCCAAAAGCTCTTAATGTATTTTCAATTCCTTCAATACCATTTGCTTGTTCCTGTACTAAGGCAGAAGTGAACGCAGATCCACCAAAATGCTCAAAGAGGTAAAGTTGGAACAAATAGGCACAACCGTAATCTTCTAACGCACCACCCCAGAAAGTAAGTGAGACATATGGATGGTAAGCAATATAATTGAATAAATGACCATCAGGGTGACCATAACCACAGAAGAAACCAGCTATATCAGCTAAGCCTTCATCAACCCAAGAAGGTTCGTCAGGATCGATATCAGCATGGATCATATGTTCATATTCATGAGCAAAAGCACCTTCGTAGAGATTTGGTCTAGCCCTTGGATGAGTTTCATCAAACCAAGGATTATCGGCATCACCACACCTACGTTCCCACTCAAAGGTATCTATATGCATAATATTTCTTTGATAGAAGTTACTATCACCTAATGAGAAGTAACCTGCAATATAAGACGTAGCAGCTGGATTGTAATAAGCTTCATCTCTGATGTTAAAAATTAAAGTCCAAATTTTATCTCTTTCTTCATAATCAGGAAAAGTATCATCCGAAGGTCGTGAGGCTGGAACTCCATAAATTTCAGCCATTGTATCATACATATTATCGTCGAATTCATTCATTAAGTACTCTAGCATCTCATTTGTAATCAAATCTTCACTTCTTAACCATGGTTCACTATCATCACCAATAGGATTATCAAAATGATAATATGTACCGTCAAAACTGTCATAAGCATCTTTTGTAATTAACAGAAGAATGTGATCACCTTCAAAAACAACTACAAAGTCTTCTGGATAATCTATACCCAATCCATCATCAGAAACCATAAATGTGTAACCATCCCCTACTTCGGCAGGTTGAATTATTGGTGATGCAATTGACTCTACTTCAAGAGCTCTTGCTTCCTTCTCAGCAAAATTTTCATGAGTAAGATCCATTAAGGGTTCTTCTGTAGGGAAGACTATACTATTATTCTTTGCTGTTGTGAACATCGCGAATGAAATGACACCAATATTTATAAAGGTAAAGACCATTAGTAATACGAGTATTTGTTTTTTTCTCATTTTTTTATCATCTCTTTATTTTTTTTTTAGATTTCTTTTCCATTTTACAACATTTACACAATCTCTAAGTATTGAAATTATGTACTAAAAGCCTGAAAATTTTGTGTAAGGGTTGAAATTTTAGGCATTTTCAGTGATTTTCATATTATGACGTTTAATATATAAAGTTTTTTTTTTCCTTTTACAAGTTTGAAAAATAAAAATACGCAACTATATCGATAATACCTTTAATAAGAAATTCATGAAACAATCAAGCAGATAATTTTATCTCCTAAATAAAAATTAGATATATTAAACATTCTAATCGCGATATTTTGATTATTCGAAATATTATGTAACTTAAGGATAATATAACAGAATATCTTTGAAGAAAAAGTTATTTTTTACTATAAAAAAAAAAAATTTGAAATTATTTTACTTAATTTACTTTAACCAATATATATCCAATAGTTACTGAATAGAATATGATCAGCATGATTACTTACGATTGCTACTTTAACTCGACCTGAATCCGCTGGTGTTTCTCCAACATGTAAAGTACCCTCACATGTACCTATATCAATGCTCATTCTTTTTATACTATGTAATGTTTGGGCATTATTCCATACTGGAGTATTAACCCATTTCGTATCAATAACCATTACTGCCCAGTTATTCTCTTTTATACCATCAGTTATGTACCAACCAGTAGATTCCCAACTACCTGAGCCAGCTTCAACATCATCGAAGAAATCTATTTCTGGAATTGAAATGTCATCAATATACATCATCTGAAGTGTAAACGCTCCATCTTGCCATGTTGTAAAATAAAGATCTATAGTATGCCCTGAAAATGGAGTTAAATCCATTGTAACAGGAATCCATCCACCACTATAATCTGTAAATGCATTCCAACGACCAGCAGCTTCATAGTCAGTTGGTTCACGACCATCAGGACAATTCGGATTGTTTTGAGGATGGGCTATATAATCGACTGTACCTGGAGCAGATAACGTATACCATTCTTCTGTATTATAATCATATACTTCCACATAACCATAATCCCAATCACCCTCTATCTCAAAGAACGTATAAAAATTTAAAGTAGCTCCTCCTGCTGGAATTTCAAAAGATTGATAAAAACTACGCCAAGCCCAAGTATCAACATCAGAATACCACTCATAGGTTCCACTGTAAGCAGTTGTACCAGCAAAATCATCACCATCAATCCATACATCAACTTCAACTTCATTTGTAAAACTATAGTAATGTGCGGTATAGGGTTGAGGAACAAGGAACCACCATTCGCTACTTATAGGAAAAGGGGCCATAAAAGGCGCGTAGGGGAATCCATAAAAGATCGATAATGCATACGGAATCGTCCATCCCCATGTTTCTGGGCCTCCCATATCAAGTGAACAATAACCATACTTTCCACGTCCTTTTTTAGTATCATCAAGATAATTTGCAATGGTCCAAGCATCAAAAATCTCATCAAATGTTTCAGTATAGCCAAAAGCTCTTAATGTTTTTTCAATGCCTTCTATTCCATTTGATTGCTCAGCAACTAAAGCAGAAATAAATTCTGCTCCACCAAATTTCTCATATAGGTAGAGAACAAATAAATAACTTGCACCATAATCAGGTAAGCCATTTCCCCAGAAGGTAAGAGGTGTCCATTCATGAAAAGCGATATAGTAAGCAAGATGACTTTCAAAGTGACCATATCCACATAGAAAAGCAGCCATATCAGCGCAACCTTCATCAACCCAAGAAGGTTCATCCGGATCTACATCAAAATGAACTAAATGTTCATATTCATGACAAAAGGCTCCTTCTATTGTGTAAGTAGAACCAGGTCCGGCATCATTTTGCCAATTATAAGTGTCAATGTGCATAATGTTCTTATTATATTCGGTACTTTCACTAGCTGAAAAATAGCCTACAATATAACTTGTATCAACACCATAATATGTTTCATCACGAATATTTAAGACTAATATCCATACTTTCTGTCCTTCATCACCTCTTGGTAGAGGTTCGCCAAAAACGTTACCGACAGTAGGGTAAATAACATTATCAAATTGATCTAAGAGATATGTAAATTGAGTTGTAGAAATTCGATCTTCTAATCGGTAAAGTCCAGAAGGATTTGCGAAAACATATTCATCGGTAACAGGATCATAATTATCAATGCCTTCTTTTGCAATAAGTATAATACCATGTTCTCCTTCCATTATTGCAACAAAAGTTTCTTCATAATCTATTTCGAGACCATAATCACTGACAATAAACTTATACTCATCACCAATTCCCACTGATTCACCACTTGGTGAAGCTTGGGTTGCAATAGCTGATCCTACTTCTGCTGCCTTTTTACGTATAGCAACTTCTTTTTCTCCAATCATCTCTGGTGTTGCATCAATAGCTTCTGAACCATTAAGTGTACGAGGACTTTGGTTTGTGGCACCTCTTGCTGATAATGCAATTGACATACTTGCTATGTTTACCAAGAAAAAGACTAGAATTACTATTAAAATTTGTTTTTTTCTCATTTTTATCGTGTCTGTTTATTTTTAATAGATTTAATATATTATTTTTGTACCTATTGTGTTTAGATATCTTAAATTTTTTAAAATTTGAAGATACTATGAACAACCAAACTAAAGAGTCTAGGAACTTCTATTGGAGGTTCTCCTTAAGAAATTCGCGACTTATTTAGTGAATTGTTAATATTTATGCATTTATATTTAAGGTTTATCTGTATATTCTTTTCTCTCACAAATAATGTGAATAAATTATGATTTGTCTAAATATTACCCAGTGACAAGATATTCAAACAGAAAAATTGAATCTTAAAAAATTTATTTTTTGTTTATTTTACTTTATTAATGTCTAAAATAGATTCACATAGGTTACGCGTTAAAGATATTTCTTTTATTAACAATATCAAATCTATAGCAGTAATAGGTCCATCTAAAAAAAGAGAATATTACTTTCTAAAAAACCATGCTGAGTACTTTCAAGGACCCGTTTATGCAGTGCATCCTACAATTAAAGAGATTCCTAATTTTGATGCAAAAAATATTTTCCCAACCATAAAAGAAATTCCAGGAAAAGTTGATTTTGCTTTTATTGCAGTCCCTCCAAATCAAATTTTAGATGTAATTGATGATTGCGTAAAAAAAGGAGTAAAATTAGTTACAGTATTTACTTCTGAATTTTCAGATTCTGGAACAGAGGAAGGAATAAAATTAGAGGAAGAATTAATACACCGAGCCAAAAACAAAGTTAGAATTTTAGGTCCAAATGGAATGGGCTTATTTTATCCCAAATTGGGTATCGCATGGCGCCCTCAATTTCCAACTACTCCAGGAAACGTAGGATTTATTGCTCAATCTGGAGGAATTTGTAATATAGCAATTTATGGTACATATGAGTTTGGTATTAATTTTTCAAAAGTATTTTCTTTTGGAAACGGTGCTGATATAGATTTTGTGGATTTATTATTTTTTCTCAGCAATGATCCTGAAACAGATATTATACTATGTTATATAGAGGGAATTAAAGAAGGAAGAATTGATGATTTGAAAAGAATTCTGGAACAAAATGAAAAACCAATTATAGCTTTAAAAGGAGGCCAATCTAAAACTGGATCAATTGCCGCAAAAACTCATACTGCCTCTATCGCAGGTGATAATAAACTCTGGAAAGCTCTTTTTAAACAATATAACATAATTGAAGTAGATACATTAGAACAATTACTATATACTGCTCGCTTAATAGATAACTATGGCTTGTTTGAGCTAAATAATTTAGCGGTTTTCAGTATAAGTGGAGGATATGGCGTAATTTTAGTGGATCTTATCGAGAAAGCAGGAATAAAAATCCCTCCATTTAGTCCAGAAGTTCAGGAACAATTAAACTCAAAATTTTTCATGCCTGGAACTAGCCCTAAAAATCCTTTGGATTTAGCAGCTCAGTTCTTTTTTAGTGAAGTTGTATTTGATATCATCGATCTTGCTCTATCTGATAAAAAAATAGATGGATTAGTATTAGATATGCCAAGTTTTTATTTAAAGCCCGTATTTAGCTCTAGAGCTAAGGATTCTTTTGAATCTAATATGATAGAAAGTCTTTGCTTAGGACATAAACATAATAAACCATTAATTCCAATTATTCAAAGATTAATTAGTCCAGATGATAGAGAAGCTATAATTAAAAAATTATCTCAAAAAAAAGTTCCGGTGTTTGGAGATCCTCTCGAATTTATTCCATTACTATCAAAAATTTCAAATTATAAAAGAAGAATGGGACATTCGTAATTATTTTTCTAATTTATCCATAACTCTTTTAATTTTTATTAAACTAAAAGCAAGAAATAAATAGCTATCTTAAGACTAATTTACTCACTTGCGAAACTATGTCGGCAAACTTTTTTCCTTCTGCTGCAGAGATCCATTCAATCAAAAATCTCTCATCAGGAATGTTATTTTTCTTCATCCAACTTCTAATTCTTTTTTCTCGTTTTAAGGCAAAATCATTTCCTGAAATATAATGACAATCTTGTGGATGACATCCAGTCAACATAACTGCTCCAGCTCCACGATTAAAACAATGTTTAATAAAGGAAACTTTTACACGACCTGAACACATAATTCTAACGATTCTAGTAATAGTTGGATATTGGATACGACTTGTTCCAGCTAAATCAGCTCCGGCATATGAACACCAATTACAAGCGAAGATTAATACTTTTTTCGAAGCATTTTCGCGAAGTGCTATATCAATTTGTCTAAGAATCATAGCATCTGTAAAATTTGTCATACTTATAGCATCTGTAGGGCAATCTGCCGCACATGTACCACATCCTTTACATAATATTGGAATTATTCGTGCTGGTAATTTCTTTTCTTGATCAACACTAATAGCACCGTAAGGACAACGAGATACACAAGTTCCACAACTGGTACATTTTTTTGTATCTACAAATGCATATAAAGGTTCTACATGGAACTCATCTTCTGAGAGAAGATTTCCACAGCGTCCTGCCGCAGCACTAGCTTGCGTAACAGTCTCTCTAATATCTTTTGGCGACTCTGCCCCACCAGCAATGAAAATACCATCAGTTGGAGTATCTACTGGTCGAAGTTTAGGGTGTGCTTCAATATAAAAACCTTTTGAATCTTTGGCAATAGGAAATGGAATAGATTCTGATGAACCTTCCACTCCTATAGAAAGGACTACTAAGTCAAACTCTTCAGAAAGCATTGTTCCGGTGCTTATATTTTCAACACTAACAATAAGATTATTATTTATGGGATTTTCTTTAATTTGACCAGGTCGTCCACGTATAAAAAGAACACCCTCTTCTCTCGAACGAGAATATAATTCTTCAAAACCCTTACCAAAAGCTCTAATATCAATAAAAAAAATTGTGACCTCAACATCAGGCCAATGTTCTTTAATTAGAAGGCTATCCTTTATACTTTCCATGCAACAGAAGTTTGAACAGTATGGATTAAATCGTTTATCACGTGATCCTACACAATTGATAAAAGCAACATTTTTTGGTTTCTTAAGATCACTAGGACGTACAAGTTCTCCATTTGTTGGTCCTGCAGCATTGATTAACCTTTCAAATTCAAAAGTTGTTATAACGTTAGAATAATTACCCCATCCATATTCTGGGAGTTTAGAGGCATCAAAAAGTTCAAAGCCTACTGAGATAATAATTGCCCCAACTTTATAATTAAAAATCTTTTCGGAGTCTTCGTAAATTATAGCTTCTTTATCACATTCAGGAACGCATTTTCCACAAGCTAGAGGAGAGAGCCCTAAACAGCTCTGTTCATCAATGATATAACAAGCTGGTACTGCTTGTGGATATGGGATATAAATTGCTTTCCTCCAACCTAAGTTGCCTGAGTACTCATCAACTACGTTTTCTGGGCAGATTGAAACACAATCTCCACATGCGGTACAGAGGTTTTCATCTACATAACGTGGGTATTTTTTAATTGTCACCTCAAAATTGCCAATATATCCAGATATATTTGTAACTTCAGCACAGGAAATTAATTTAATATTTTCATGATTACCTACATCAGCCATTTTAGGACCTAATATACAAATTGAACAATCCATTGTCGGAAATGTTTTATCGATGAGAGCCATTCTACCTCCAATAGTAGGTGCTTTCTCAACAAGAATAACTTCATTATCATCAGCTAAATCTAATGCGGCTTGAATTCCTGCTACTCCTCCTCCAATTATTAAGACTCTTCGTGTAATGGGAACAACAATATCTTCAATTGCTTCTAATAACTCAGCTTTAGCGATTGCCATTTCTAAAATTTCCTTAGCTTTTTTAGTCGCTTCTTCTTTCTCTGAAAGATGTACCCAACTACATTGCTCCCGGATATTAGCTACTTCTACTAGAGAAGGATTTATTCCAACTTTTCTTAAAAGTTTTCTCCATGTTGGACCATGCAATCTCGGAGAACATGCTGCTACGACTATCTTCTCTATACCTTGTTCTTTAATTGCTGTTTCGATTTCTACTTGCCCAGGATCAGAACATGTATATGTATTAACTTGAACTAGCTTAACTCTTGTGTCTTCTTCAATTTCTTTCGCTAACTGATCAATATCAACGGTTCCACCAATATTTTTTCCACATTTGCATAGGAAAACCCCAATATTAGGTTCAATTTCTGTTTTATCAACACTTTCAGTCATATATTCAGTCACATTTTTTAATTCATGTAATAATTTTCTTACTTCTCGCTTTAATTCGAACTTGCTCTATTTTTTTGCTAAATCCTTCCCGTTCTTCTTCAACAAATTCTCCACATATAATAATCCCTTTCTTGAAATCAAAAGTTGCTTGATGAGGGGGCCAATCAAGCTTAATCCTAATTTGCTTTTTTAACCATTCTAGCATCTCTACAGCATCACCTAATTTGTTTTTAGTACCATATTGAACAAAACAAGGAGCAAGTACTTCAATAAAACTGAATCCTTGATTATCTATGCATTTAAAAATACTTTTTTGTAATCTAAGTGTATCATATGCAGGCCATCTAGCAACATATGTTGCTCCTGAAGCAGCTGCTAGACTTACCAAATTGAAGGGTGGTTCTACATTTCCATACGGTGTTGTTGAAGTAATATCACCAATCTGAGTCGTAGGGGCTACTTGACCTCCAGTCATACCATATATGTTGTTATTTATACAGAGAACTGTTAGTTCTATATTTCTTCTAGCGGCGTGAATAAAATGATTCCCACCAATAGCAAAAAGATCTCCATCTCCCGATAGAACTATAACTTTTAACTTAGGATTCGCTAATTTTATACCAGTAGCAAAAGGTATAGCTCTCCCATGTGTAGTATGGAAAGCAGGTGCTTTAAAACAGCCACTAGATCGACCAGTACATCCTATGCCAGATACAATAGCATAATCTTTGGGTGTGAGGCCTCTTTCTTTTAAACAGCTTGTAATTGACGTAATTACGGTTCCAATTAAACATCCAGGACAAAAAATGAATCTGTGTAAATTTAGCATATCAATTAAGGGGTGACTAATCGTTTCGGGGGGAATTGATATTTGATCTGATGGATTCATATTTTAAACCTCCCTCATTAACTTTTGATACATAAATTTAGGACTAAAAGGTATGGTAGTAGGAATTGTAATGCCGGAAACAGTAAATAGATGCCGAAATCTCTGAACCTCTCTAACTATCATTCCATTATTCATTTCACAAACAATTACCTTTGAAGCCCCCATTTTTCCAATTCTTTCCATTAATTCATCAGGAAAGGGCCATAAAGTTTTTAATCTCACGAATCCCATCCTATAGCCTTTTTGTCGTGCTTTTTCAACCACTTCTGGTACCCCTCTTGCATTAATTCCATAAGCTAAAATAACGATATCAGCATCATCTAAATATTTTTCCTCCCAATCATTAATTTGAGGCCTCGCTTTCCTTATTTTTTCACAAAGTCTTTCAATAAGAGTCTCTGCTGCTTCTGGTGTCATTTGTGGATTACCTTCTATATCATGAGTTAAACCTGTTACATAAAAAAAATATTCAGTTCCTGCTATCGCCATTCCAGGCACAAGATCATCGTCAAAAGCTTCAAAAGGATTATATTTCTCAGGTGGAACTTGGGGTTCTTTACGCTTTACCAATTTAATATTTGAATGAATATTAACAATTTCCATCATTTGTCCTAAAATTCCATCTGAAGCGACAATTACGGGTATACGATATTTCTCAGATAAATTAAATGCATGTATAGTTAAATCGTACATTTCTTGAACTGAAGACGGTGCTAATACAATTATTTCATAATCTCCATGCGATGCATATCTCGTTTGATATACATCAGATTGAGATGCATTTGTAGGCTGTCCTGTACTAGGACCTCCTCTCATTATTGTAACGATGACTGTCGGAGCTTCTAACATTACACCTAAACCTATACTTTCAGCCATAAGTGAAAGACCTGGTCCAGAAGTTGCGGTCATAGCTTTCTTTCCGGCGTAGGATGCTCCAAAACAGCTTGTAATTGAGGCCAGCTCATCTTCCATTTGAACAAAAGTTCCATTTACTTGAGGAAGACGTCTCGACATATAAGCGGCAATTTCTGAGGATGGTGTGATAGGATAACCTGCAAAATATAAACATCCTGCTGTAATCGCACCTTCTGCACATGCATAATTTCCAGTTGTTAATATTCTTTTTTCATGGAATTTTGCATTATTCATGGTTAGGAACCCCCTTAATGTCTATTTCTAAAATATATAATGAGATTGTAGGACATAACCTCTCACATTGTCTGCATCCTGCACATTCTTCAGGTTTAACCACGATCGCGTAGTGGAGCATGCGACTATTGAATTTGTCTTCACTTACCTCTATAATATCTTTTGGGCAGAATGATAAACATAATTTACACCCATCACATTGTTCAGAATCTATAAAAATTTCATATTTTTTATCTGAGGCTGGAGGTGGTAAAATGGGTGTTCGTTTAGATCTTAGCATTTTTTAATCCTCTTGTATTTGAACAATACTAACTATATTTTTTTCACTTATGCTTAAAAAAAAATGGTTCTCTTTTAAAGTTGCTTTTTCATAATATAAGTAAATCGTTAAATAGCGGTTTCTTATTATGAAATTATCTTTATTAGATTTTAAAGGTCAAATCTAATAATTTTTTATTAAAGAAGTATAGCTTATTGGGAATTGATCATCAATTCCTGATAAAGGGCTTGACCTAGTTGATAGGCTTGAATATTTATCCCTCTAAACCTTTTTGGCATACTATTCAAAACTTGGTCATAATATTCTTCTTTTAAGTTAATTTTTCCACTCTCTTTAAGAAATTGAGAAAGGAATCCTAAACAGAATATATTGGCGCTTTGAGGTATATTGTTTTCATCAGCTCGTCTTGTAATTGGAACACGATGAATTTTACCTTTTTGGATTATTTCTTCGGCGTTAGTAATTGTATGCTCATCTATAAAAGATAACGTCTTTTCATCTATACATTCAGAGGCACGTTCGAATCCATTTTGATCTATAGCAATAAAAACATCAGCATCTTTATCACAGAATGGATATGCAATAGGATTAGAATCTATTATAACATCACAATAAATAGGACCTCCTCTAACAGAAGGTGTATAATCAACTGTGAGAGTTGCATAATATTTAGCAACCATTGCAACTCGAACTAACACAGTTCCTAAAAATTTAATACCTTGACCTCCTCTACCAGAAAATCTTATTTTTAATTTTTCACTCATAGAGAATATAAAAATATGTGATATCTGTTATTTTAATTTAGTCTATTATATTTTTAAAATATTATAATAAAGAAAGGATTTCTCTATTTTATAAGTTATTCTAATGGTTTGAACATAAAAGAATATATTTCAGTACCATTTAAGTTATTACAAATTTTTTTATAAATAGGTTGGAGAATTATGCCAGTTTTTAGATTTTCTTTATTAGTGAGTTGTCCTAATACTCTAACTCCGTTCTCAAATTCCACAATTCCCAGAGCATAAGAATCCTGATCTCTAAATTCCATTGGTGTTGCTTTTAATATTGTATAATTTAATAATTTACATATTCCTGACGCAGGTATAGATTCAAATTTATCTCCTTTGCATTTCAAACATCTTAAATGTGTTTGATGTTGTAAGAATCCACATTGTTTACATCTATTCCATATAATTTTCTCCTCAACATTCACAATAATCACTTCTGAAAATCACAACTTTTACAAAACAATTTCAGAACATTAGTTAATTGTTGATATATAATCAATTTTTAAAAAATATTAATCTTAATAAGACTTGATAAATATTGAGTTTTTAAAAAATTAATCTAATAAGGTAAATGAAAGAATCCTTAACACCAGAAAAAATAAAAAAACGATATTCAAAGGGTAATATCGACAAAGAAAACGTAGCAGAATTATTAATCTCTTTAATTGAGGGTAGCGATGATACTAAAATTCGGATAGAAAGTATAAAAATTCTTGAAAGAATTAATTTTCAAGATGAAAATATATTTAATATTCTTGAGAATTATTTAATATCGGACGAGAACGAAAATATTAGAGCAATAGCTGCAAAATACATCATTTATAACTTTCCTGAGGATGGATTTTCTGCTTTAAGATGGACTATTCAGCATGAAAAATCTCCGTTAGTTTTGAAAATTTTTTTTGATTCTATAAATAGATTCGATACTCCGCAATTAAATTTCATAAAAGAAGATTTAATGAATTGGAATAAAAACTATGCTTCAAAACTTGGAATTGTCCCTCATGAAACAAAATTTTTTCTTGAAATTGAATATTTATTGGCTAAAGATAAACAAGGTTATGAGATTGACCCTTTTTGGTTTAAAAATTTTCATAGATTAAGTGATATTAGAAATAGAGAACCATGGCTTGTTATTAAAAATAAACACATTGAGATCCTAAACTATAATTATTTTATTTGGAAGTGGGTGAAGGAAAATTCAGATATAATCAGTTCTCTTTACAAATTTAAATATTTAGATGTTTATTTTAATTCTATTCATGAATATAATTATAACTCTAATAATATAATAGAAATACCTAAAACTATTTTTGAGTTAAGGAATCTTAAAAAGTTAATTTTAAAACGAAACAACATAAATTACATTCCAGACTCAATATTAAGATTAACAACCTTAAAAGAGTTAGATTTAAGTTATAATTTATTTAATGATATTCCTCAAATTATAGGGAAAATCAAAACTCTTGAAAAGTTAAATCTTAAAGGTAATAATATTCAGAAGATCCCTGATGAAATGAAATTATTTTTGAATTCTCTGAAGAAATTTAAATATTAAAACACAAGATTACAAATAATTATGTTCAGATTTTCAAATAATATAATTATTTAAATTATAAAATCAATGGTAATATCACGTATTAATAAAAATATTTACAATTGTGATAAATTTGTCAGAAGAGAAAAAAGAAGTTAATGGTGGAGATGTTTTAATAAAGTGCCTTCTCCAAGAAAATGTTAGATATATGTTTGGCATTCCAGGGGGACAATTCTTAACTATGTATGATGCAATTTATCGTTGGGGTAGGGAGATGGGTATCAATACAATAATGTTTCGCCATGAACAAGCTGCTGCACATGCTGCTGATGCATGGGCGAGAGTCACTAATACTCCTGGTGTGTGTTTTGGAACTGTAGGTCCGGGTGCTACTAATTTAGTCTCTGGCGTAGGTGCAGCATGGAGTGACAATATACCAGTTGTAACTATTTTACCACAAGTTCATAGTAAGTTTGAAGATTCATTTACATTACAAGGAAATCTCGATCAAATAACATTGTTTAAACCTATAACAAAATATCAAAAAAGCATACGTGAAATAGAGAAAATTCCAGATGCAGTTCACAAATGTTTTAGAGAAGCTGTCAGTGGGCGTCCTAGACCTGTTTTACTAGAAATTTTTGAAGATGCATTTTTAGATGAGATTGAGGAAAATGAAATCCCCATAGCACCTAGAGAGACTTATAGAGCTATTTCAAAACCAGCGATAGATAATGAATTAATAAAAAAATCTTTAGATCTCTTATTAAAAGCAGAAAAACCTTTAATTATTTCTGGGGGTGGTGTATCTCGAGCGGAGTGTTGGAATGAATTACATGAATTTGCTGAATATTTACAGATTCCCGTAATAACAACATTTATGGGTATTGGTACAATCTCGAATAAATCTAAATGTCTAATAGGAACCACTGTAGGTGGTTTTATAAAAGATGTATCCATACATGCTGATGTTGTTTTAGCTTTAGGTTGTAAATTTTCATTTATTATGGGGCATGGCGAAGAACCATTCTGGAAAGACTCTCAAATAATGATCCAAGTGGATATTGATCCATCTATTATTGGTCGAGCAAAACCAATCACATTAGGCATTGTTGGTGATTGTAAATTATTTTTGACTCAAATTCTTGAAGAAGTTAAAAAAACTAAGAAAATTGAAAAAAGGGAATGGTTAGAGGATTTAATACAGAGAAATCAAATTTTTATTAATAAATATATCAAAAAGGCTTCTAAAGATAAAATCCCTATCACACCAGAAAGATTAGTTAAAGAAGTTTTTGAATTCATTGATGAGGATGCAATTTTAGTGATTGATGGAGGAGACATCGAAGTGTATACTATTGAGCAAATAAATTTCTACAAACCACGTCCACCACTTTCTACCTTAGCATCCATCGGGATGGGGCATCTAGGTACAGCAGTTCCATATATAATCGGATCAAAATTAGCCAAACCTAATAAACAAGCAATAGCTATCGCAGGGGATGGAGGTTTCATGATGAATATTCAAGATTTAGAAACTGCTGTACGATTAGGATTGAAAAATGCAATTATTGTTGTAGCAAATAACAATTCTTGGGGAATGATTAGATCTTGTCAAAATAAATATATGGGTAAACGTTGTATAGATGTAGATCTTCCTGAATTTGATTATGCTAAAGCCGCTGAAGCATTTGGTTGTTATGGAGAAGTAGTTTCTGCTCCAAATGAGATAAAACCAGCTTTAGAACGTGCAAAAAATTCAAACAAACTAGCTGTAATAGATGTAAAAATTGTTCAAACAATGCCTGAAGGCACGAAACTAATGGCTTCGATGGGTGTTCTCTAGCTCTTTAATTTAATTTTTTATAATTATACTTTAATAAATCCATTATTGAAATTTAAAAATGTTTAAGTGGAATTAATTCGAATAGTGAATTATGAAAGCATTATGTATGACACTTGAAGGATTTATAGCATTTTTACAAGAAAAAATTAAAAATCCTTCTTTTAAACCTAAAATTTATGAAGCATTATCATATGAGGACATTCCTGAACCAGAAATTATAAATGATGATTGGGTAAAATTAAAAGTAAAATTAGGAGGGATTTGCGGTACTGATATTCATATTTTAAAAATTGAGCAGTCTACGTTCCAACTAAATTTTGTATCGGGTCCCGCAGTTCTAGGTCACGAAATCGTAGGCGTGATAACAGAAGTAGGTGCTAATGTAAATAATATATCCATTGGAGATCGTGTTTTAATTGATGAAGTTCTTAGTTGTGAACCAAGGGGGCTTGAATTATGTGATGCATGTAAAGAAGGAGATTTTAACTTATGTCATAATTACGATAAAGGTAATATAGCTCCTGGACTTATAATTGGTTTATGTAAAGATACTGGTGGTGGTTGGGGAGAATATGTTGTCGCCCATAAATCTCAGGTATTTAAAATTCCCAATTCTATTACTTTTGAAGAAGCTTTAATAGCTGAACCTTTAGCAGGGTCAATCCATGGAATTCTAAAACATGTTCCAAAACGAAATGATATAGTAATTATTGTAGGTTGTGGTGTAATGGGTTTATCAACAATATTAGCTTTAAAAATATTTTCCAAATGTAAAATCATTGCTATTGATACAGAACAAACCAAACTTGACATGGCTTCAAAATTCGGTGCTGATGAGATTTTTTTGGCGAGCAAGGGCACTTTTATAAGAAAAATTGCTAAAAGATTAGGCGCACGAACCGTTACACCACCAATGCAGGATCCAGCTCCAATTGGTGGAGGAGCAGATATTATTTATGATTGTGTAGGAAATCCATCGTCCCTAACAACAAGTCTTAGATTGGTTAAACCAAAAGGATGGCTTGTGTTGATTGGACAACCAGCAATATTGGAACTTGATTGGACACCATTATTTATCAAAGAAATAACAGTGATTGCTTCAAATACTTTTGGTTCTGAAATTATTGAGGGGAAAAAAAAGCGAACTCTACAAATTGCATTAGATTTGATATCAACTCGAAAGGTTGATGTTAGTGAATTTATTACTCATAAGTTTTTTTTAGAAGATTATAAAGAAGCATTACAAATTGCTTCAAATAAGAGTATATATGGTGCAATTAAGGTAGTTTTTGAATTTGAATAAGTTTTCATGTATTTTGTTTTATTTCTTTTTCTCAAAGTTTTTTGATAAACTTATTTTAATTAATTATTAATTCTTATAATTTAATTTATAAAGCAAAATAATTCAATAAATTATAGTTAAGATGAATATTGAAGATTTAAGTGAAATTATTTACGAAAAAGAAGAAAATGGGATCTGTACTCTTACCTTTAATACTCCTAAAAGAAGAAATGCGTTATCTTATGTTACATTTTTAGAAATCTGGATAGTTCTTGATGAAATGGAAAAAGATAAAAATGCTAAGGTTTTGATAATAACGGGCAGCAAAGAGGGAAATGCCTTTTCTTCAGTGGGTTATTTCAATATGAAATATGTTACTTCAGTTCCTCCAGAAATAATGAAAGAAATAGATTTAATGGACATTGCTCAAAAGAAGTTATGTCTTAAGTTTTGGAATTTTAATAAACCCGTGATTGCTGCTATTAATGGTCTAGCTGTAGGTATTGGAATCACTATGCCTTTACTCGGTGCTGATTTAATTTATATGGCAGAAGATGCATGGTTAGGATTTTATTTTGTTAAAAGAGCTGTCATTCCTGAATTCAGTTCAAGCTTTATTCTACCCTTTCTTGTTGGATTTCATAAAGCTAAAGAACTTATATATTTTGGAGATGAAATTTCAGCTAAACAAGCTGAAGATCTTGGTTTAATTAATAAAGTTTTACCACCAGATCAATTAATGCCTTATACAAGGAAACAAGCATTAAAACTTATTCCTCCGAAAGGACCAACAGTAGCATTAAATCGGATGAAGCAAACAATGCATAATTATTTTAAGGATATCATTTCAAAAACATTAGATTTAGAAAATGAAGGATTACGTGATTTAATGAAAACACATGACTTTAGAGCGGCAACAAAATCATTAATTACTAAAAGAGATCCAATTTTTAAGGGAAAATAACTAAATTTAATGTATAGAATTAATGGAAAGATTTAGTAATTCTTTTAATAATTGATTTATTTTTATAATTTTATTTAATAAGTTTGAATAAAAATTAAATTGCTCCCTAAAAATATTGAAATAAATTATGACTAATCACAGTAAATTCGTATTCGTGACAGGAGGAGTTATGTCAGGAATAGGAAAAGGAGTCGCTACTGCGAGTATTGGCAAAGTTCTGCAATTTCGTGGTTTTAAAGTTTCTGTTGTTAAAATAGATCCATATTTGAATATAGATCCTGGAACATTAAATCCTATTGAACATGGTGAATGCTTTATTACGG
Source organism: Promethearchaeota archaeon (assembly GCA_048940765.1). Taxonomy (GTDB): domain Archaea; phylum Asgardarchaeota; class Lokiarchaeia; order Sigyniarchaeales; family SOKP01; genus Loki-b32. The sequence continues at coordinate 50,251 of JBHLOG010000006.1, forward strand.
AAGATGTATGGCAATTTAAACCTGTGCCCGGCTCTGATGAAAGATCGTATAGAATTTCTGAAATTGATCAAGATTTTGGTACATATTCTAGAATTTTAGGTATTGAAATGCATCCTTCGCACAATATTACTTCTGGCCAAATTTATCTTTCTACTATCCTAAGTGAGAGGAAAGGTAGATTTTTAGGAAAAACTGTTCAATTAATTCCCCATGTAACGGATATAATAAAAAATAGATTAATGGAGATTGCAGAAAAAGAAGATTTGGATGTATTATTGATTGAGTGTGGTGGTACAGTAGGAGATTTAGAATCAAGTATCTTTTTAGAAGCATTTCGACAATTAAAATTAGAATATCCTAAGCGTACAGCATTCATTCATGTAACTTTGGTTCCTTATTCCCGAGCAGTAGGACAACAAAAGTCAAAACCTACACAACATTCTGTAAAAATGCTCCAAAGCTTAGGATTACAACCAGACATAATTATAGGGAGGAGTGAAAAACCATTAGATAACAATATAAAGAGAAAAATTTCTTTATATTCTAATGTACCTGAAAACGCAGTAATCTCAAATCCCGATTTGGAGGTTGTATATGAATTACCTCTATTATTTGAAGAGCAAGGATTAGGAGATCTTTTATGTGAACTTATAGATCTAAAAGCTAAATTAGTAGCTTACAATGAAGTAACAAACTACTCTGAATGGGTTAAAATGGTTGAATTGTTTAAAAACGCTAAAGATACTGTTAAAATTGCAATGCCAGGAAAATATTTTAATATCTCTGATTCATATATTTCGATAAATGTTGCTCTAGAAGATGCCGCAGCTCATTTTGGATATAAAACAGATTTGAAAATGATAAATATTGAAGAAAGTATCAATATTACTGAAAACCTTAAAGATTGCGATGGAATTTTACTTACACCTGGATTTGGGGAAAGAGCAGTAGAAGGCATGATAAAATCAGCCGAATATGCTATGGGAAATAAAGTCCCATTCCTAGGGATTTGTTTTGGTGCCCAGTTATTTTTTGTAGCTTTCTGTAGAAAATATCTTGGACTGGAAAAGGCAAATTCAACTGAAATTGATCCAAACACCCCATATCCAGTTATCGATCTTTTAGAAAGTCAAAAGGCTGTTACAGAGATTGGTGGTACAATGAGATTAGGTGCTCAAAAAATAATGATTGAAAAAGATACAAAACTTTATAATGCATACAAACAAAAGGAAATATTTGAACGATATCGACATAGGTATCACATTCAAGAGAGATTTATCACTGATGAGGCTATAAATAAAGGTATGTTAGTATCTAGTAGAGATGAAACTGGAAAAATCATTAATAGTATAGAATTAAATAGAGAAGATCACTGGATGGTGGGTACTCAATTTCATCCAGAATTTAAATCCCGTCCCTACAATCCGTCTCCAATTTATTTTGATTTTATTAAAGAATGTGTTAAATACAAAAATTCAAAAAAATAATATTCATCTAAATGATTTTTTCTAATATTATAAATAAATAATTATTAATAACTATTACAAATTAAAATTATCAAATTCCCAATAGTGGTAAATAACTAAGAATTATGATGGATAAGAATGATATTCAGATAATAAGAATCTTCTTAACAATAAGAGTTATAGGAGAAAATTAGATGAATGAGATATTAAACGATTTTAAGGATTTTTGATAATGAATAAATTGGAAATAGATATATTAGTTTTTAATTGAATATTTTATTGTGAAAAAATATGATTAAGACAAAAGTAACTGAAATGTTGGGATGTAAATATCCAATAATAGTAGGAACTATGGCTAATATTACCACGCCAGAATTTGTTGCTACATGTAGTAATGCTGGTGCTTGTGCTGTATTAGCTAGTGCGAATTATAGTACCCCTGAAGAATTACGCGAGGCAATCAGAAAAACACAATCATTAACTACCCAACCATTTGCAGTAAATATCAATTTATTTCCCGCTCTCATGCCCCAAGATAAATTAGAGGATTATGTTGAAGCAACATTGGATGAGGGAGCAAAAATTATTGAAACAAGTGGCCATAAAGCGCCTGAGCATTTAGTTCCTAAATTTAAACAGGGAGGTGTTATATGGATACATAAATGTGCTGGTGTTAGATATGCAAAAAAAGGAGCCTCCTTAGGTGCTGATATAATAACAGTTGTAGGTTATGAAAATGGTGGAGCAACAGGAATTTTAGATATAGGAACTCTTGTAATGACACCATGTGTTGTGGATGCTTTAGATATTCCAGTAATAGCTGGAGGTGGTATAACAGATGGACGGGGAGTTGCAGCAGTATTGGCACTTGGAGCTGAGGGTGTAATTATGGGAACTAGAATGATGGCTACAAAAGAATGTCCCATTCATGATAATTTAAAAAAAGCATTTATTCAAGCCAGTGAAAATGATACTTCTTTAGTTATGCGGTCTATTAAAAACACCCATAGAGTATGGCGAAATAAAGCTGCTGAAAAAATAATTGAATTAGAATCACATAAAGCATCACTTCAGCAAATCGTGCAGGTAGCATCCGGTCAAAATGCATTAAAAATGTATAGAGAAGGCGATTTAGATGCCGGTATGGTAAGTTGCGGTCAGGGTGTGGGATTGGTTAGGGATATACCTACTGTTAAAGAATTATTAGATAGAATAATGAAAGAAGCAGAAGAAATAATCCAAAAATTAGGAAGTATTTCTAAATAATCTATTTTTTTTATTTAATCATAATATGGATTTTACCCTATTAAGACAAAGAATAAAACAATACTTTCATTTCATTTTTCATTAAATTATAAATAACAATAATCAAAAATACAACAATTGAAGATAAAAAATGAGCTATAAAGCTGAATATGAGAAAGCTCTTAATATATTATTTAAAACTGGAGGATTTCATTATCCATTTTCTGATATAGTGTATGAAATATTAAAGTATACTATCAGAGATGAAAATCTAGACCTTATAATGGCATTTGAGAATAATATCTCCCAAACAATGGAACAGTTAAAGGAGAGCAGTGGATTATCTGAAGAAGAAATATTGAAAAAAGTAGATGCTTTAGCAAAAACAGGTGTAATATTTAACCAACCTAATCGTTATGGGGTAATGGTGTATCGAATATTACCGATGCATAGGCAATTTGAATATATTTTCATGAAAAACCTTGAAAAAACAGAGGAAAATTATAAGATCGCACAATTATTCCATAAACTTAATGAAGAACATAGTGATGTTATCCAATCTGATTATGATAGAATGAGTTCAGATTTAAAACGATTGCCCCCCTTAGATCGTACGGTCCCAATATTAGAAAATTTAGAAACAGGTGAAGAAATTAACATTATTGTGGAAGAAGAACTACAAGTCCCAACAGAACAAATATTACCAACTCAAAAAATTAGAGAATTGATTGAAAAGTATGATGATATTGCTGTGGGACATTGTTATTGTCGTCAGCATCAAGAATTTTTAGGTAATCCTTGTAAGCAAATCGAACTTACACCAAGTTGTATGACTTTAGGTAAATCTGCAAGGCATACTTCTAATCACGGTTTCTCTAAATTGGTATCTAAGGCAGAAACCCTGAAAATTCTGAAAAAATGTGAAGATGCGGGGTTAGTCCATAAAGTTTATCATCTATATGGTGATATAGGCAAGGAAGAAGTAGCTATTTGCAATTGCTGTAGCTGTTGTTGCCTAAATGCAAGAGATTGTTTAATTTATCCTGTAGTAAATGCGACTAATTACTTGTCTAGCATCGATGAAGATTTATGTATAGGATGTGGTACATGTGTAGATATATGCTATAACAAAGCTATTGAATTAAATGATGACAATAAAGCAGAAAGAATAGAAGAATACTGTGTTGGTTGTGGTGTTTGTGCTTATCATTGCCCTGAAAATGCTATTTCTATGATTGAAGGTCCGAGACTGGTTAGGATGCTTCCTCCAAGGAAAAACAAAAAAATGTAATTTATTTATTCTTTTTAATAAATTTATTTAACTATAGCATAAGCATTTCCAAGAACTATTGCTCTTTCTGTTCTTACTTGAATTATATAGCGTCCATTATCTTTCCAACCTTCTGTAGTTAATATTTCTCCAGGATAAACTTCACTAGTAAATCGTGCCTGAAATTCTTTAAATCGTTCTATATCTCCATTACAAATACCATATATTATAGCGCGTGTTGCAAAACCATATGTACATAATCCATGGAGGATTGGACCTTTAAATCTCCCACTTCTACTAGCAAATTCAGGATCTATGTGTAAAGGGTTTAAATCTCCATTAAGTCTATACAATGCTGCCTGATTTTCATTTGTTTTATAAGATATGCAGAAATCTGGTTCTACCCCTTCAGGAGGGTTTAATGGTTCAGTTTTAGGGCCTGAGTCCCCTCCAAAGCCTCCTCCTTTAAGATAGAAAAATACCCATTTCGTTTCAAATAAATGCTCTCCTCCTTTTTTATGACCCAAAACGTTCATATGAATAACAGCAGCCTTTCCTTTATCAAATATATTTACAACTTCAGCTTGACATATTATTTCACCTGAGGAAGGAAAAGATTTGTAGAGCTTAATGGATTGTTCCCCATGAACAAAATGTGAATAATCTATATTACCAAGTCTATTAAGTTGAAGAGCAGCTCCACTTACTATACATGCATAACTTGGGAAAACTTTTAATCCTCCAGAGAACTTTTCATATAAAAATTGCAATTCATCAACTTGTGCTCCAATCCCTAAAGCATAAAGCACCACGTCTTTCCAATCATATTTAAAAGTGACCTCCGGAAATTTTTTGCCTATAACCTCAATATTTAATCCTGACAATCTTTTATCACCCTTAATTAAATAATTTCTTTTTAATATTGAATATTTTTTGCTAAATAATAATGATCTTTTATTTTAATTTATTAATATTAAATAAAACCACTTCTCTTTAAACCTTCAACAAGCCACTCCATATTTCTCTCTAAAACTTCAATATATCCTAACTTGATAATTTTAGACTTGGGTATGAATTTTTCATGAAATTTAAGCGCTAAGTAATTATATGAAGGATTTTTTTTATACCACTTAATAATTGAATCTTTTGTAGCAAAATGTAATTCTTCCATACTATTTATTATTTGCTCGAAATCATCATCTGTCCATACACCATAATGGGCTAATGATATTGAATTCAATTCATCTTTCATATTCCTAAGTTTTTGAAATGTTTTTAATAATTCCGATTCATGAAAATCTGGTGGCATAAAAGTAGGTTGGAAATAATAAATACTAGATTTATCGATAATTGCATCACCAGTAAATATATTCTTATTTTTTTCGTCAAATAGCGCAATACAATCCATAGTATGACCGGAAAAGTTCAGGACTTTTAATTCTAACCCATTTAAATCAATAATTTCATTATCTTTTAAAGGTATGACTTCTTCTATTGGTTCTGTTTCGGCCGCAAATACTTCATTAAGATTATTTGGATTTTTTAAATTCTCTATCGCATTTTCAGAAGCTAAAACTTCAATATCTACATCCTTTATCAATTTCTTAAATTCATGAACTCCATCTACATGATCAAAATGGGAATGCGTAAGGAAAATCTTATGTATAGGATAAATCTTAAATTCTTTCAACTTTTCAATAATTTTAGGTACTGCTTTTTTTTCAGAAGCATCAATCATTAATCTAATACCATCATTTTCAATAATATAAATTGATAAACTTCCTTTCCCCCCAAATAAATATCCATCAATCAACCAACTATTCTCATTAAATTTTCCTTCCTTATTTATATAGACCAATAGAAACACCTACTTTTTTATCATCCTTAATAATTGAAAAAAATTTATAATAGATATAAATATAAAAAAGACAAAAAATTTTCTTTTTTAGATGGTTTTTAAGCATCCAGATTCTCAATTACTGTTGCTAGACCTTGTCCACCACCAACACAGGCATTAGCAACACCATATTTTGCATTTTTATCCTTTAATATACGAGCTAGAGTACCAGTTAATCGAATCACCGTTGATCCTAATGGATGTCCAATCGCAGTAGCTCCTCCCATTATATTAACTTTTTCTTCCGGAATATTGAATTTATCCATACAATTTAAAGTAACTATACAGAAAGCTTCGTTTATCTCCCAGTAATCAATATCATCTGCTTTTAATCCGGCATATTCTAATGCTTTACGCGTAGCTGGAACTGGACCCCGACCCATAACTCTTGGATCTACAGCTGCCCAACCAATTGAGATAATTCGTGCCATTGGTTCTAATCCCCTTTTTTTTGCTTCTTCAGCTTCCATAAGAACTGCCGCTGTAGCTCCTGCGTTTAAAGGTGATGAATTTCCCGCTGTTATTACACCTTCGTCAGTTCCTTCTCTATCAATATACCCCTGTTTTCCACCATTTTTCTCTAAATAAAAGGGTGTAGATATTCTACGTAATCCTGCAACTACTTCTAAAGTAGATTTTCTTGCTGCCATATCTCTATCAATCATCATTTTTTCTTCTACATTACCTTCTGCATGCCCTTCAATTGGTATAATTTCACCTTTAAACCATCCATCCTCTTGATTTTTAACTGTCAAATTATGACTCCTTACACCAAACTTGTCTAAATCTTCTTTTGTAAATCTTGGAACTTCTTCTTCATACAATCTTTGAGCAGTTTGTAGCATATTAGACGCATTCATTATATCAATATCGGGATTATAAAACTCGCTGTTTTCATTGGTAAATCTTTCCCATTCAGGGGCAATTCCAACTCTACGAACTCTTGTCATATGTTCAAAACCAGTAGCTAAAACCCTTTTGCTATTACCCGTCATAATATGCATTATCAATGTATGCATTCCAGCTCCAGCTGAAGCACATTGTTTATCTATACAGAAAGAAGACACTTCGTTTGGAAATCCTGATAAAAAGAGAGGAATTTTTCCACCATATGTCCAATTTTCCAATACACCAGAAGCAATCCCGACAGAAAATTCCTCAATCTCATTTTTTATTATTCCTTTATCAGCTAGCTTTCCATCAAAAAACTTGAGTAATAATTTAGCAAGTAATTCATCTCCACGAATTTCACCAAAAACATCTCTTTCAGGTTGTTCTGGTCTGGAACGAGAAAAAGCTGTTCGAGCATAATCAATTAACCAGACTTCTTTTAAATTCATTCTATTTTCACTCTTTTTTTATGACATTTTTTATTGTAGAAAATTTTATTTATTTTAAAATTTATCGAAGAGGTTATTAAAATATCTTAAATAAAAGTATAGAATTAGTATTACTCATAATAAAAATCATAGTAAAAAAAATTAAAAAAAATTTTATTAATTTTTCATTTTCCTTGAAACTTAGGAGTTCTCTTTTCTAAGAAAGCATTAACTCCTTCAGCAACATCTTTGCTACGAGTATTAATCGCATAACCCATTTGTTCAAATTGTAAACCTATATTAAGTGGTACTTGAGTTCCATAGTCAATGCTTTTCTTAATTAAAAATAAACTATTTGTAGCAGCATTTCCTAACCGTGATGCTCTTTCATGAACAAAATCTTCAAACTTATCGTCATCAACTACGAAAGAAACGACTCCCCAATTAAACATTTGTTCAGCAGTGTAATGTTCACCAAAAAACATCAATCTTTTGACCCTCATTTTACCGAGGTTTTTTATTAATCGTTGAGTCCCTCCATTGGCTGGAAAAATACCTCGTTGAATTTCAGGAAAACCAAAAGTTGATCTTTTAGAAGCAATAGAAATATCACATACTAAAACTAGCTCAAATCCACCTCCTAAAGCAAATCCATCAATAGCAGCTATGAGTGGTTTTGGAAAAGCTTCAATTAAATTATAATACTTATGTCTTATATACATAGCATGGCTTTGATGTCTTAAATTATCAGGATCAAGATTAGACCCACCTCTAGCAGCTAAATCGGCACCCGCAGAGAAAGCTGGTTTTTTAGTAAATTCTTTAGTCCCTCGTAAAACCACACATCGTACGTTTTGATCGACTTCCATAGATTCTAATGCTTTAGCAATTTCTCGCAATGTTTGATTTTGAAGAGCGTTCAATTTATCTGGGCGATTTATTGATATTACAGCATAGTTCC
>JBHLOG010000007.1:0-58196 GCA_048940765.1 Promethearchaeota archaeon
ACATGAACTGAATTTAGAGAATTATTAATTATTTATTATCGTTAATATTTTACCTCTTTTGATATAAAAATTTATTTATTTTTCCAATTTAAACTTAATTTATTAACTCTTTATTTGATTATTTAAAAATTATCTATTAAAATTACGAAAAAATTCTTAACAATTTGGAGTCTTTTCAATTTCTGATTTATTAATTCTGTAATTACATTTAATATAGATTAATGTCGTTAATACACTCAATTTTTCTCAGATTTTACTATAAAAACTTTATAAGAAGTAAAAATAAGTATATTTAAACAAAAAACTGAGATAAAATTTTTTTAAAGCAAATTTCTGACATGATAAAAAAAGAAATAAGAACAAAAAATAAAAGAGAAGTTGAATCTATAAAAATCCTAAAGGGTATTTACCGCAGGACTTTAATATATAATAAAAATTTGATGTTATGTTTTTTTAAACTTGAAAAAGACGCTGAAGTTCCTATGCATCAACATAAAGAACACCAAATTGGATACGTAATTAAAGGAAATATTAAATTTGTAACAGAAAATGGAGAATTTATAGCTACTGAAGGAGATAGTTATGTCTTTGATTCTGAAGAAAAGCATGGGGCATTCATTTTAGAGCAAGCAGAAGTAATAGAAGTTTTCAATCCTGCAAGAGAAGATTATGTATAAAATCAATTGGTTTTTAATTCTCTTTATTAAAAGTATATAATTTTAAGATCTTACCATACATATACTGCTACAGCAAAAATTGCGAGAATACCGAAGATAAATTCTCCTATTAACCAATCATGAAAAAATTCTTTTTTCCTATCTCTATTATTTTTGATTAATGTGGCTAAACCAAAACTAATAGCAGAGTTGGTACCAATAAAAATGATAAAAGAAAAAGTCATAGCGTTAAGTTCCAATTTTAATATTTCTAAAATAGAATCTAAAATTACCCAAGCTCCGAGGAATCCTATCAGAGCTAATAAAAATATCCATCCTGAGAATTTAATAATTTTCTCAAACTTTATATCTAATTCTGAAATAGTGGAAGGACCTTGCTTTCCTTTTTTCTTTATTTTTGACATATGAAATCAATTAATAGTCTTTTTAATTATTAAATTTTAATAATTCTTAATCTTTATTGTTTAAATATTATTTACATTTTACGGTCTGTTTTTTAAAAATAAAATCGCTTTTGCAATATCTCCATTGCATTCTATTAATACGGTTTCTGCTTCTTTCTTATCTACATTTGCTTGAGATGCAACTAACATAATATCATTTTCTGTTATCATTGGTCTTAACTGTGTGTCTTCTAAAGCTTGTGATTCTTCAGCCTTTTCTTCGCTTTCAACTGAAATACCACCAATAGAAGCTTCTTCTGCATTTCCTATTACTTGATATATTTCTTGACCTGCTTGTTTCATTAGAACAACTTCAGGCTGTTCTATTATCAATGTTTTTTCTGATCCTTCAATTATAACTCTTGTTGCATCAACTTCTTCCATATCAATACCCTGTTGAGCCATTCTTCTTCTCATTTGCCTTGATCCAAATTGTTGTCCTTCTCTTTTTTTAATCGGTTGTGGACGTTTTGGTTTGCTTTTTTCCTTGCTCTGTAGTTCTTTTGGAAGTTTTACCAATTTTCTTCACATTAAGACTATTATTTATTTTAAATTATATAATAATTCTAGACTTAAATTTTTGATTTATTCAATCCCTTTCTTACATTTACTGCAATTCCACTTGAAAAATATTTTACATATGGAACTGGGATTTTTAATTTGCCAATACCCAATAATTCATCGTCTTGATTCACTACAATTACTTCGTCCATTGGTCTTAAATTTTCATCAATATCAACTACATGTTTACAGAAAACATTCCTTCCTTTTTTTATAAATTCAGAAATATCGCCTAATACAATTACTCTTAGTTTTGGAGGAGAAATACTTTTAATTATTTTTTCTGCTGAATACAAAGTCAAACTAAAAAAACCACATGTTGGTCTCAATGTAAGTAATAAATTATTATTATAATAGATATATCTGATTTTATTGGTATTTTTAGATCTTTCAAACTTTATATGATTAATATCATCAAACAAAATATTAGTAATTTCCTTCCCAAATTGGTAATCTGAAATTGCTTTAATTTGTCTAAATCCTAATAGTATTTCCGTTTCCATAGAACAATAAATAGAACAATTATTTAATAAAAAAAAGTTAGTAGAATATAAATAGATTATACATATTAAAAATTATGAGTAAAGTCTAGACTCTATAAACTGATCTTTCACTTTATTCATAACTTTACTTACAGCGTCTATAAAATCTTTATTAATAATTACATCAGCATCCTTTCTAATTGCGAACATTCCTGCTTCTGTACAAATTGCTTTTATATCCGCACCTGTTGCACCTTCTGTTAGGCTTACTAATCTTTTGAAATCTACATTTTCTCCAACATTTAAATTTCTTGTGTGAATTCTAAAAATTGCGTCGCGAGCATCTTCGCTAGGAATAGGAAATTCAATCATACGATCAAACCTACCAGGTCTTAATAATGCTGGATCTAATATATCGACTCTATTCGTTGCACCAATAATCTTTACATCGCCTCTTTGTTCAAAACCATCTAATTCACTCAATAACTGCATAAGAGTTCTTTGAACTTCCCTATCACCTGAAGTGGCGATTTTTAATCTCTGAGAACCTATTGCGTCTAATTCATCTATAAATAATATTGTAGGGGCTTTCTCCTTTGCCATATTAAAAATTTCTCTTACTAATCGAGCACCTTCCCCGATAAATTTTTGAACTAATTCCGATCCAATGATTCTTATAAATGTTGCTTCAGTCTCATGAGCAACAGCCTTTGCTAATAAAGTTTTTCCAGTACCAGGCGCCCCAAATAACAAAACCCCTTTAGGGGGTTCAATTCCAATCCTTTTAAATAATTCTGGTTTCTTTAGTGGTAATTCCACAGTTTCCCTTACTTCTTGTAATTGTTCTTCCAAACCTCCAACATCGTTATATGAAATGTCTGGAATTGAGTCTATAACCTCCATGCCTTTCACGAATGGATCTAATTTTGTAGGTAAGATTTCCATTATAGCAAATGTTCTTTGATTTAAAGCAACTCTCATTCCAGGACTTAACTTTTCATTTTTAACTTTTCTACTAGTATTTACAACGAAACTAGGTCCAGTTGAGCTTTTTACGATTGCTCTTCCTTTCTCATCTAAAAAATCGATTATTGTTGCCGATACTAATGGAGGTTCTCTTAATCTATCAATTTCATTTCTTAAGCTATGTAATTCTTGTTCTAATCGTAATCTCTCTGCGTCTAATAATTGTTTTTCTGTTTCTAAATTTCGAAGTCTTTTTTCTAAATGTCTGGTATAGGTTATAAGATATTCTCCATCTTTACTTTCTTCTTTTTTCTTCTTTTCTTTAGTCGTAGTCAAAAAAAGAATACCCCTTCTTTTCTACTTTATTTTGTATTTTTAAGAAAATGCTTTAATTTATTAATAAACTTTTATTCATTTAAATTTAAGGTTACTTCCGGACTATTAACTTAAAATGTGGATTTTATAAAAAATTTATAGATTATAAAATATAATGTCAATTAACCGTAAATTATAAGAATTCTAAATCAAAATCATATATAGAAAAAATTTCTTTTGAACATTCATAATTGAGAGGATTCTATGCCAAAACCTCAATACAATGAAATTGATAAAGAATGCCCTATCTGTGGAAGCATCATCTGGGGTAAAGGGCAAAAGGTTCTATTAGAAGGAGCTAAAATAACAGTATGTCCTAATTGTGCCCAGCATGGAACAAAAATCCAGAAAACACATAAGATCATGCAATATAATCAATCATCACGTAAAAGAAAATATTATTCAAAACAACAAGTTTCAAAGAAAGATATCATTGAAAATGTAGAAATTATTCCTGATTATGCTAAAAAAATAAGAAATGTGAGAAATTCACTCGGACTCAACCAAGATCAATTTGCCCAGAAATTGAACGAAAAACCCTCACTGCTTAGAAGAATTGAAGCAGGAAAAGTAGAACCTACAATTAAATTAGCTAAAAAAATTGAAACCGTTTGCAAAATAAGAATAATCAAAAAAGTCGATGAGATTGAAGCTAATGTTAAAGATAGTAAGTATATGAAGAAATCAAATGGGAGCTCTCTTGGTGATATTGCATTTATTAAAAGGAAAAAATAAATCCATCTATCGTAGTTTTATTAATCTTTAGAGTCTATTTTTGTAATTTTAACCAAAGTAGAATTATATGCTCCTGATAATCCTAATTCTTCAGGTTCGTCAGACGTAAAATAATTCACATTTGGAGTTCCTATTAAATTTGAAGCTAAACCAGAATAAATTAGTGCAGTTCCAGGTTTTAAAATAGAAGATTCAGCTAAACTATAAATTTCCGAACCATACTCATTAGAAACAAGTACTTGACTATCCAATACTAAATCTAAACTTTTAATATCTTCTATTCTCAAAAATATTTTACTAAACACTTCTCTGTATTTCGTATTTAAATGTCCTAATTGAGAATGCAAAAAGTAAAAGTGTGAGGGAGATATTAGCAAAAATTCATTTTTTCTTCTATTTAATTTACGGTTCAATTCATTTTCTCCGAATTTGAAATGTGGTCCAACAGCCTGAATCTTAGTATTTGGAGTAGGAAATTTTAAGTTGCTGAATGGCACAGAATTATTATCAAAAAATAAATAATAACCTTGTGAATTAATTTCTTTTTGAATATATGATGGTAGCATCTTTATACAATTATCGAATATTTCCTTTTCTGATTCTTGAAAAATTTGAGAATTATTATATCCTATTGCCCACGCTAAATGTTGGAAAAATTCATAATTAGACATACAGTTTTGATAAGGACATGGACCTCCAATATTTATTGATAAACTAGGTATATAAAATGGAGATATTAAATCATACGATTCTAAATCAAATTTTGCTGGAATTACGATATCGGCATATTTAGTTGTGTCATTTAAAAACATGTCTAACACAACTATATATATATCTTTATTCAATAACACTCTCCTCAATTGGTTTTGATTGGGCAAGGAACTTGCAGGATTGAAATTATAAACAAATAAAATTTTATAATTTCCAGTTGATAACTCAGAACCAAGTTTTATTATAGGAATTTCTTTAATCTTAAGATTAAACTTAATCATAGTAAGATACTCTTTAATTGGTTGAAGAATAGGTCTTAAAAAATCACTTTGAGAATAAATCACACCAGTACCAGATTTTCCTATATTTCCGAGTAAAATTTGTATTAGAGCAATGCTTCTTACTATTCTTCCACCATAGAAATCTTTCTGAACACCATACCCAATATTGAATAATGTGTGATGTTTGAATTTCATTAATAATTTAACAAATTTTTGAAAAGTTTGATTTTCAATTCCTATTTGTTCTAAAAGTTTTCCTTTTTCAATCCCAACCGATTCATGAAAGATTGATAAATAAGAATCTACGTAACCACTTAAAAATTCTTCATCATATTCTTTATTAACAACTAATTCATTGATTATCACTTTAACTAATAAATGCTCCGTGCCAGGAAAAATATGTAAAAAGCAGTCAGCCTTTTCAGCTATTTTCGTACGTCGCGAATCCACTACAACAATTTTTGCACCGTTTCTTATTGCACACTTTACTAGATAATATGCATGAATATTACTCTCTGAAAGATTAGTGCCCCAAATAACAATTAAATTTGTAGAAGGATTTATTAGTTGAAATGGATTAGTAGTGGAGTATGTACCGAAAAGTTTTGTAAGTCCAGCACATCCACCTTCGTTGCAGATTCCTCCACTAGTAACTGTGGCGCCTAGTTTTCCAAAGAATCTTAATGGGGAATACATTGATATCAAGCCTAAATTTCCAGAATAGAATGCTCCTAAGATCTGTGTTGAGTTACCTTTCTCTATATTATCAATTATTTTTTCAGAAAGTATATCGAATACTTTTTCATTACTAATTGATTTGAAGGCGTTTTCAGATTTAGGTCCAATTCTAATTAATGGATTTTTTATTCGATCTTTATGATATACTAGATTTTCTCTGTGTTTAAGTTTTTGACAGAAAAACCCCTTTGTAAATGGATGATCTTTTGATGGATAGGCAGATAAAAATTTATATTCAGAGGCTAGATCATTCCAAATTCCTGTAAATACGCAGGAACCATAACAATCTTTTGTACAAGTACCAAATCGAATTTTTCTAAGATTAATATTTTCAATCATAAAAAATCTAAAGTCAACAATATTTATAGAATTTTAATAGAAAAAAGTGGTTATTCGATTAAGAATCTATTAGTTTAGAATTTTTTCCTAACTGATTAAAATCTTAATTTTTTGATTCAAAACAATTTTATCTTTTAAAAATTCAATAATAGCTTGATTATCCTGTGCTTCAAGTGGTCCTCCACATTCGGGGCATCTAAAATTTAGCTCAAAAGCTTCTTCAAAATTATATTTAATATTGGAATCTTTACAATTTTTACATATGAAAAAATAATTATTTTCTTCAAATTGTAATCGATCTCGTAACTTAGTTTGTGTGAGTTTCTTTTTTTCAATAATAATTTCTTCAAGTAAGTCAAATTCATGCCACCAATAATAAATAAACCATCCGGTTGATTTATCTCTTATACGTCTAAACTGAGCTAATTTTTCCGAATAGAGTTTATATAACGTTTTTCGAACAGTATTTAATTTTAAGGTCTCAGAATCATCTGGTTCGAAGTCAATATCAGTGCCCGCAATATGATCTTTTATATTTTCAGTTATATCCTCATCAGTTATATCTTTAGATTCGGAATTTAAAAGTTCATCACCGACATAAATTGCAATATCACCACCAATAATATATAAAAAAGACCGTAAGAATTCATTCAATTCTTTAATATGACTTTGCCTCATGTAGCATTTAATGTTAAATTAATCTATAATTATCTTTTATAAAAATTAAATTTTTTTGAAAATTTGTTGAAATGTAATTTAATTACAAATCTTAAACAACTATAGAATATTGTTTTTCTATGATTTCACTGTTTACCTCAATAATTCGAAATAATTTGCCCTTTCTTATAGCCTTTATTCTCAATAATCTTGAATCTTTGATGTTTTTAGGAATTATAATATCAGTTATTTTATAGTTATTTAAAACAACAATTGATTTCCAATTTTTTGGGAGTTCAGTTTTAAAATCAGGTATACTATTCTCCAGTATAATATTAAGATTTTTTTCTGTGTTACTAAGATAACCTATACAAAATTGGATTCTTTGGTTTACATCATCTTCTTCTACTTTTTTTTTAGATGGTTGAGGGATATTTTTTTTGGTTGACACTTTACAAGTCGGATTTAAATTAAATGATAATAAATAATAACAATTTTCTCGAAAAGTTTCAATACTTTTCAATAACTTATCTCGATTTACTTTATCGATTATCTCTGCTTTATAATTTATAGTTTTGCCTGTTGATTTTTTGAGATCCCAATTAAAACCTAATTTATTTATTGTTTCACTAATATCTAATCCTGTTATCAATCTCCCCTTAATTTCAAAAATTTTATTAGGGTCAGAAATAGTGCTTATTACTGACTCGAGAATCAAATCCTCATATTCATGGCTACCTTTTAGTGTTAATTTCGATTTGGTTTGCGAGATTTTCAGGGCCGGACCTATAAAATCGCCTCTAGAATATCTATAGAAATGGCGATGAACTGCCTTATAATTTTCAGCAGGGTCATCCAGAATCGGAGAATCAATAATTTTTTTAAGAAAGTGCATAATTTTTCTCCTATTAAATTTATTTGAAGATATTTTTAGTTCTATTTATTAAATATCACAAGATAATAATTAAAAATTTTATTCATTCATAAAGTTAAAAAAAAATAAAATATATCTAAAAATACAGACAATAAAATTAAATTTTATTACATATGGCAGGTATTCCTTCTTTATCTATATGGATTTTTGCGTGGATTTTTCTTATTATAGGATTAGTCTCATTGACAGCTTTAGTATTATACACTAAATACGGAAGAGAAGTATCTGTTCGACTATCTGTAATTAGTATTGTAGTTACTTCAATATTTTTAGGATTCGCTTTTCATTTCTTATTACTCTCTTGGGGAATATAATCTAATTATTTAAAATAAAGCATTAAAAATAGAATTTTTTTAATTTGAATGATCTCAAGAGACAATTATCAATCTAATCCACTCCATAATTTATATTGTTAACCTTTAAAAAAGAAGAAAAGTTTTCATGTAATAACTAAAATTTCTTCAACTTTATAATAATTAAAAGGGAAAATATAATGTTATTTCAAATGAATGATACTCTTTGGTTTATACTATGGCTTATTCTAGCAACAATAATTGTAGCATTGATTCTCTTTATTTCTGTTTTACTTATTGTTTCAAAAACTAAAGCTTCAGACAAAAAATTTTTAATTATTTTGTTAGCATTCATATGTGTACTTGTAATTCCAATAGTATTAGGCGCAGTAAGTACAGTTCTTGGAATTTTCAGCGAAATTCCTTGGAGTGACGGTAATTATTTAATGCTTTTAGTTCCAATAATTGGCTTTCTTATAATATTGATTCTAGTTAAATTTTTATTAGATGTTGCCTGGGATAATTCTGTATGGATATCTTTATTGACATTGTTTATTTTATTCCTTCTATACACTCTAATACCTGGACTGGCGTCTTTTCTTGGATTCACAATATAATTAATTAAAAATAATCTTCTTTTTTTTCTATATTACCATTTATTAGATTTAAAATTTTAAGATAATCAGAGAACTCTCAAAAAATAAACTAGTAGATAAGAATCTTAGAAAAATTGAAAAAGATTTGATTTTAGGCTTTAAATTTTTTCTTTTAATTTTAATCGTGGAGCTAAACCTAAACTCATCATCTCTTGTAATAGCAATTTAAATGCATAAGAACAAACTACCTTTGAAATGATAGTTCCTTCACCGCATACTGGGCAATATCGTTTATCTCGATTTCGATCATAAACGGCTAAAAGACCACATTTTTCACATACTAATATAACCGTCCTATCAGATTCATCTAATAATCTTTCTTTTAATAAAAGTGCTGAACCGTGACCTACCAAACAATCTCTCTCCATTTCTCCAAACCTTAAACCTCCTTCACGAGCCCGACCTTCAGTCGGTTGTCTAGTTAAAATCTGAACGGGTCCCCTTGCTCGAGCATGGAGTTTATCCGCAACCAAGTGATATAATTTTTGGTAATAGATTGGAGCACAATAGATTCCTGCTTCATATTTCTCACCAGTGATTCCATTATACATAACTTCTCTTCCATTGAATTCAAATCCCGCTTCTACTAATTGCTCCTGAAGTCTAGTAATATCTGTCCACTCAAAAGCAGTGGCATCTCCTAATTTACCTGTAGAACAAGCGATTTTTCCACTGATCCCTTCAAAAAGCTGTCCTAAAGTCATTCTTGATGGCATTGCATGAGGATTAACAATGATATCCGGAATTACTCCAGATGCGGTATATGGCATATCTGCTTGATCAACAACTAATCCTAATACTCCTTTTTGACCATGTCGAGATGAAAATTTATCTCCCAATTCTGGAATTCTTAGATCTCTAACTTTTATTTTCACCAGTTTATTTCCATCAACAGTTTCTGAAATAATAACTGTATCAACAATTCCTTGTTCATTATGTCTCATATTTTTTGAAGTTTCACGTCTATTTGGTTGCATAAGCTCAAATTCTTCGTATGATTTAATGAATCGAGGTGGAGATGTCCGTCCAATGAGTACATCTCCTCCATTAACTTGTGTCTCTGGTTCTATTATTCCATCTACTTCAGATAATAATCTATATGATTCAGCAGATTTGAAGCCTCTAACACCTCTCTCTGGAATCTCAAACTTATCAACCTCTCCTCCAGGATATTTTCTTTCTTCAGCATCATATGTTCTAAAGAAATGGCTACGCGCAAGTCCTCTCTCGATCGATGCTTTATTAATGATAATTGCATCTTCTATATTAAAACCTTCAAAACTCATCATTGCTATGATAAAATTTTGTCCAGCTGGTCTTTTGTTTATTCCGATGATTTCCATTGGACTTGTTTTTACCAATGGTTGCTGAGGATAATGTAAAGTATGTCCTCTTGTATCTAATCTTAAATGCATATTTGCTGCAAATAAACCTAACGCTTGCTTTACCATTCCAGCTTCATACGTATTTCTAGGAGATTGATTATGTTCTGGGAATGGAATAATAGAGGCACAAATTCCAAGGATAGCCGCAGGAGATATTTCTAAATGAGTATGTTCTGCTGTTATATTTTCTTCAAACATAGCGATGTACGCATTTTCTTCTTCTTCAGCGTCTAAATATTCAATAACTCCTTTTTGAACTAAATCTGACCAATTAAATTTATGATGCCTTAATTTTTCGATATCTTCTTTAGTTATCAATAATTTCTTGTTTTTTAATACAAATAGAGGTCGAGTGGCTCTTCCTTCATCGCAATTTATTTGGATTTCTTTAGAATCATGATAGTATCCAAGATTTACATGTTGTCCAATTTCGCCTCTTCTTCTTTTCTCTCTAAGTTGGCGAATAAATGGATTATATTGCTGATGTATACCTATTAATTTACCATTTAAAAATACTTTTACCTTATCTCCCTTAATATTCTTAACCTCATTTATGGGTATAACTCCCAAATCGATTAGAATATTTTCAACAATTTTTTCATCAGCACCTACAGAAATTATTGAGGCTAGCCCAAGATTCTTAACAAGTCCACAATTTGGCCCTTCTGGGGTTTCTGCAGGACAAATCTTTCCCCATTGAGTTGGATGCAAATCTCTAGCTTCAAAATGCGGTTGACTTCGACTGAGAGGAGATATAACTCTTCTTAAATGGCTCAAAGTACCAACATGATTAGTTCTGTTTAAAAGTTGACTGACACCTGCTTTACCACCAACCCAATTGCCTGTTGCCAATGCATGTCTAATCCTTTCTGTAATTACATCTGCTCTTACAGCAGTTTTAATGTTTGGTGCTCTTCCACGAACTGCAGTTCGTTCTAACTGATATTTAATATCTTTAACAAGATTTAGGAAAGCTACTCTAAATAAGGAAGTAAATAATTCACCTGCTAATTTTAACCTCTTATTTGCATAATGATCTTTATCATCTGGTTCTCTTAATCCTAAAGCCAGTTCCATTACTTTTTGTGCCATTTGTCCTAGATAATACGCTTTTTTAATTCTATCTTCTTCTGCATTCCCTATATGGGGTAATAGATATCTATCTAAAACTTGAAGTGCTCTTCTAATACGATAATCTTTTGTTTGTCCTATAGCTACTCTTTTACCAATATAATCAAGTGCATTTTGCTGAGATTTTTCAGGATCTTTTAATACTTGAATTTCAGAAGCAACATCTATTACTGGGATTAATTCCTTTTGTATCTCATCATTTTCAGATATTGCTTCAAAAATCTCCCTATCAGAATGTAATCCTAAAGCTCTCATAAGAATTGCTAAAGGAATTTTACCAGGAACCGAAGGAAATGAAACCCTTAAATTGCCATCTTTTTTCCTTTCAATCGTTACTGGTGCACGAAATCCACTTCTTGTTGAAAAAACTTTAGCTTGATGAGTTGCACTAGAACTTCTACTTGCTTCTTCTGCTAAAATCCTATTGGGAGCTAAATCTTCCTGTGTTACAAGAACTCGTTCAGTTCCGTTAATTATAAAATAACCACCGGGATCTAATGGATCCTCACCTCTATTTATAAGCTCCTGTTCTGAGAGAGTTTCTAAAGGACATCGACAACTCTTGAGCATTATTGGAATTTTTCCTATATAAATATCTAACGTCTCTTCTGCTTCTTCTCTTTGTGTTCGCTCATCAATGGTGATTGGTGTCATTTCTAAAGTGATATCTGCAGCATAGCTTAATTCTCTAATTCTCGCCTCTATTGGAGTAATCTCCATAGTAGCACCATCAGCTTCTCTTACTTTTGGTACGCCCACTTTGATTTTTCCAAATTTTATCTTAAAACCTGGGATGTCAGGTATTACTTCACCAGATTCATCTACAATCGCTTGCATTTCATTTTCAATGAAATTATTATATGAATCTAAATGTTGGCGGACTAAACCTTTTTCATCAAAAAGACTCTTTAAAATTATCCATTTATCTTCATTTGATAATGTTTCAAAACTCAAAATTCATTAAACCATAATATGTATTATTTTTTATAAAAATTAATATTATACTTTTTCCTTTTTTACATAACGATAATATTCTATAGTTTTAACTGTTGTATTCGAATCTCGAATGATTTTGATAATATCTCCTTCTTTTGCGCCGATTGCTATAGCAACTGGATCTTTGTCAAACATTTGAGGTAGATCGTTAATATCAATCTTATATTTTGACAAAAGATCTTGTGATTCTTCTTTTGTTAAAAGAACATGTTTAGGAACAAATTTATGGAATAAAACGTCTATACGTTTTTTCTTAGTCAAGGAAAAATCCTCTCTTCTTAGGAATTATAATTTAAGAAATGATACTTTTCTAAAAAATTTTTTTATTTTTTTTCTAAAAAGAGAATCCAAATTAGATATTCTTAATGAAAAGCTTTAAATACCCAGTAGCCACTTCTTTTGCATAGAATCTCAATATTCACCTCTGGAAAGGTATTCTTAAAGTAGTTTAAAATATATATAGCTCCCATCTTTTTCTTAACTACAAATTGGAAAGACCCTTTTTTTCTTAAAAAAAGTGGAATAATATTTAATAACTGGAGGAATTCTTTTCTTCCTTGTCGCAAGGGGGGATTCATATAAATTCCATTAAATTTCAAATTTCTGCCTTTAAATGGCTCAAAATAATTCCCAGATAAAGCTATAACGCGCTTCTTTTGATCTGGCAAATTCAATCTAATATTTTCTTTAGTACACCAAATTGCTCGTTTATTAATATCTGTAAGATAAACAAAACTGTTAGGTGATTCATATGCCAAAACTATTCCTATTACTCCATAACCACATCCTAAATCGAGCAAAAGACTATCTTCTTTTGGAATATGTATATGTTCAATAAAAACTTTAGTGCCTAAATCTATCTTATTAAATGAAAACACACCTGTAATTGTTTTAAAAACATAAAGATGTCTTCTTAAACTTTCTGAAATTGTGTGAATTTTAACATTAACATTAGGAAATGGGCTGTAATAGTGATCTCTTTTTTCATCCATAGTTAATAATAAATTTCATTAAGAAAGATTTACTTTTTTTCATTCCATCGTGGATATATTCCTCTCTCCATAAAAACTTTATTTATTTTTACTAATATTCCTGATTTTGCTTTATAAATTTGCATTGCATCCTTTAAAGCTGTACCAAATCCAATTAATTCTTTTTTCAATGTCATTAACGCTAATAATTTATTTGTTTTTATTCTTGCATCGATATAACATATACCTGCAGAAGCTAAATCTGCACCATGGCACAATGCATCTACAGCTGTATCCCTTACATAGATTTTTGGCAAATGAGAGACCATTCTCTCCATTGGGAAGATAATGCTCTTCAGATAATTTTCATTTCCCTCCATTTGATAAATTGTGAAAGCATCTTTTAAATCTTGAAGTGATATTAAATTGTCTTTTTCTTTAAAATTACCAACTCTAGTTCTTCTAAGCTCAAGCATATGTGCACCAGAGCAGAGAGCTTCACCTAAATCAAAACAGAATTTTCTAATATACGTGCCTGCTTCACATCCAATTCGAAATAATACATGATTCTTTTCAATTTCAATAACGTTATTATAATAAATCTCTCGTACTCGTAATTTTCTCACAACTGATGATTTTAATGGAGGTCTTTGATAAATCTTTCCAGTGAATAATTTAAATATTTTTTTAATTCTTTTTTGTGTTTCTGGTGTGTGTAAATACATTACACCTATATACTCTTTACCAGCACTTAATAATGCTGATAATGCCCTTGTAGCTTTTCCAAGAGCACATGGTAAAACACCAGTCACTTTTGGATCAAGAGTTCCACCGTGACCCGCATTAGAAATTCCTAAAATTTTACGAACCCATGATACAACTTCATGACTAGTTGGACCACTTGGTTTATCTAAATTTATTACTCCATATTTTAAAAGGGATTCAATATTTCTTTTCTCGGGTTCACAGCCATAATTTGGGTCAGAAATTTCTTGAGATTTTATTAATAATTGCTCAGGCTCATCAGAAGGTAGCTTAAATTCTAAATTTTCCATACTAAATAATAATGAGAGAGGTTTTTATGTAATTAATAAATTTAAAGATCTCATAAACTTTTCTTAATAAAGAGGCTCGGTTTTAATTTTGAAATCAGTTATATAAGCTTAAAAAATGGCGGGCTATAGGGGATTTGAACCCCCGACCTTTCTTTTTAAGGTAGATTCTCCCTTAAATGTCAGGTTAAAAGCCTGCTGCGCTACCTGCCTGCGCCAATAGCCCATGAAGAATTTAATATATGTTTAGGTGTGAATTGTATAAGAATAAATCAATAATAATTTAAAAATTTTATTTAACTGACGTAGAATTCTTTCAAATTTAAGTAATATATTGAAACCTACCAAATATTACACCTTTTTTATGAAATGTTCAAATCCATGATATTTTACTTCTTTTTTTTCTCCCTTTTTTACAATCTTTATATATTTATCAGAAACTATTTTTCCAATTTTCATAATCTGCCCATTCATGGACTGAATTTCTTTTTTAGCGAGATTATAATCGTTAGGATTTATGGTAAAAAGATGAATAAATTCTTCACCTCCATTTAGCACTAAATCTTCTAAAGAACAGTTAAATTCTTGGGCATAATTCATCGCTTCTGAATCAATCAAATTCTTATTAAAATCAATTTCAAAACCTAAATTTGGATTAGAAATCATTAAATCATGTAAGGATTTATACAATCCATCAGAAGAATCAATACTTGCAGTTGCTAACTTTCTTTCTGATAAGATTTGAGCTTCATTTCCCGAGATATTAGGTTCTAAAACACTCATAATTGATCTTTTATAATTTGGAAAATTATGAATATCTCCTTTTTTATTTAAAAGAATATCGAATCCTACCCCAGTTAATCCAAATTTATTATTTGCTACTAAAATATCACCAATGTTTATCCCTCTTCTATAAATCACATTTGATGATGCTTTAAAACCAAAAACAGTTGGACTTATTATTAACTCTTTAGTTTCATTAATATCTCCACCAATATATTCTAGATTGTATTTCATGCAGAAATCTATAACTCCTAATAATAAATCTATGAAGTCTTTTTTTTTTAGTGTTTTAGGTAAACCAAAAGATAAAATTATACCCTTAGGTTTTACCCCTTTTACCATTAAATCACTTATATTCATTAGAACCGATTTTCTGCCTATTTGATAACAATTCATTTGAATTGGGGCATCAGTGGTGGATACTAACATATCAGAATTTAAAACAATTTTTTCGTCTAAATTTTTACTGGAAATATTAGCAAAAAATACATCATCACGTAACATTGGATTTCCAGTTTTCTTTAAAACTAAATCTTCTATTAATTCTATTAATTTAAGTTCTCCTAAATTTCCTATTTGAATATTATTTTTCATCAAATAAAGTTTAAAATTTTTTGAAGCTTATAATTTTTCAAGATATTTTAATTTTAAAATTTATTTGCCTCTGTGGCTTAGCGGTAGAGCAACATTTTTAGTCATTTTGCCTTAAATGCTAAGGATTCGTAATCCGTAGGTCGGGGGTTCAATTCCCCCCAGAGGCTTTGGTTATACTTCTTCCGTAATCATATATCGTTTAACAATTTCTAGAGCCAACATTTTAAAAGCATCGTTTATATTTTCTCCTGTTTTTGCGGATGTTTCAATATAAGAAAGATTTAATTTTTTTGCTAATTCTTCTCCCTGTTCTGGTGGTATAACTCTATGATCTACCAAATCTATCTTATTACCAACTAGAATTAGTGATATTAATGGCGAAACATTTTTAATTTCTTCAAACCAATTTTCTAAACTATCCAAAGTTTCTTTACGTGTTACATCATAAACTAGAATACCTGCTTCAGCATTTGTTAGATAAGATTGTCTAACACGCTTGAATTGTGCTTGTCCTGCCAGATCCCAAATAATAAATCGAACTTTTGAATCTAATCCTTTAAATTCACATTCCTTTTTCATGATTGAGGTACCAATAGTAGATTTATAATCCTTTTGAAAAGAATCTTCGACAAAACGATGAACCATACTTGTTTTTCCCACTCCTCCTTCACCACCCAAGATTAATTTATATGCATATTCTCCTGATTGAATCTTAATTTTCTGAAGTTTATCGATCTTTCTTTCAATATTTTGAGAAACTTTACTAATATGTAATTTCGGGATTACAGGGCTTACCGATCTTCCGTCAAATATCCTGGAAATCTTCTCAGCCGCTAAATAAGCATATGGAAAAACAGGATCAACCATAGCTATAGAATTCAATACGGTTACAAAAATTGCTTCAGGTCCAGCTTCACAAAAAATGAATCTCTGCTCCTCTGTATCAAAAGTACCTGTACCAAAGGAGCCAGAGCTAAATTCTTGTGTAATTCTTGTTAAAACAGGTTCTACTAATGCACTAACTCCACCAATTACATCTTCTTCCACCTCTGCGTTAGAAGGACCCTTCAAAGCAGACATTACTAAGCCTTCTCTATTTACAATAAGAGCTGCAATTAAATTTTCTCCAACCTCCTGTTGATACCATTTGAGTAATGCTTCCAATTTTTTTCGATCGACTGACATGAATTTGATCCCATTTAATTAGTATTATTAAATGTAATATAAAATAATCTAAATTTATTATTTTATAAAATAAATCTGTTATAAAAATTTATAGAAAACGATGATTACTAAAGAAATTTGAATATCAAAATTAGATTTATAGAAAAAAAAGGAGAATTTGCATTTATCAGATAAAGAAATAAGACTAATTTTATTAGAACAATTAGTTTTTGATCTTCTTCTTTAAACTCATTTGCATTTATTAATTAAAGATAATTGGGAAAAAGATTTTAAAAATTAATTGCATTATCATAAATCAATATTTTCTAATAATTCAAAACAAGGAAAATATAAACAAAAAAGCAGGAGTTGCCAAGCTTGGTCTAAGGCGCTAGCGGATGACATAATTATGCTTCTACAGCGATACTGAGGCTCTAGTGACATAGGTCTTCGTGGGTTCAAAAATTGGTGTAGATCTTATCGATCTCTTTTGAAAATCCCACCTCCTGCATATTAAATAATCTAAATAATCACTATGTTTACAATCATCCTCGTTCTAGATTATTTTCATATCGTATATATCTCAAATTTATTACACTATTAATCATATTTACTTCAAACTTAGTAGTATTTATATCAATAAATCTGCCGATCTTAGCTTTTATCGAAAAGCTATCATTATTAAAAATTGATAATGTAAGTAGAGTTGCTATCTCAATTGATTTAAGAAAGTTATTAAAAAAAATCAGATAATTTATGCTGTTTAATTTTTGGATTATTAGTTAAACTTTCTACATATTCCTTTATTAATTCCATTCTCTGTTTTGTATAATTATCCAAGTTAAACTCATTACATAAATCTAAAGCACGAGATATATATTTCTCAATTCCTCCACGATTTACTGTTAAAATAATTTTATTTCCGCATTTGGGACATTTTCCACCGTTCGATATTGAGGGACGTCTAAATTTTTCATTACATTTGACACATCGAAAATTTTGAACTGTAAATTTTCTTAAATTTCCGAGGATATCTGGATTAAAGTGGGTTGTTAAAATTTTTTCAGCTACTTTTTTTGCATCAACTGATTTAATGATTTTTGCAAGGTGTAATTGAGCATTAATTTTATCATCCATAGTTTCATATAATTTGTACGCCGAATTTGTAGGACCATCATTAATATCATCAGTTGGTATATTATACCCAATATGTTCATATTGATAAGGTGTACCTAAACAACTTTTAACTAAATTCATTATACCTTCTATTTCAGAAGGTACAGCATATCTTTCACTTGCCTCATAAAACTCTAAAGGATATTTATATAAAGTGTCGATATTGTGTGCTTCGGCATCAATCTCATTAGGATCAATTTTTGTTCCAATTACCAAAGTTGCGTCCATTCTTCCACCAATTTTACTTGGAAGATAATGTCTCGAGAAATTTAATAATGGATCTAAAAGTAACATAATTCCATCTTCATCTCCATCACAATTTCGTCTCTTTGCTGCATGCCAGTAAGGATGTGCATAGATTGCCCTAGCAGGAGAAAAACCAATTATTCTACCTATAATTCCTGCACTAGTATGAGGAGCTAAGCCCACCACTAAGTTCCCTATTAACTCTTCTCGTATCTTCATATTATAAAATCGTTTCAGCTTATAAATTAGTTCTAATTCATCATCAAGAAAATTAGCAACTTTAATAAAATATTTAGCACAATCATCAGAAAGAATAATATCTTGAACTTTCAATTCTAAAATCTGATCTTCATCTTCAAGAGGGACCCCATCAATATCCTGATTATATCCTAATTCTTTTAATACTTTTATGGATGTCTTTATTTCTTTTGGCTTAAAGTGAGTCAATGGGATATCAGTAGCATCATATCTTATTTCAGCTGTTTTATAAACTAAAACTTTATTCTTCGCTCTTAGAATTCCTTTTTCAATAGGTTCAGGAACTTTATATTCACTTGTAAGACCAATAATTCCTTTAAATTTATTGGGTAATGGGATCTTAATTGATTTTAAAACAGAATTCACGTATGATTTAATATTAATTTTAGCTTCACTAGATGTTTTAAGAATTTCATGACATTTTGAGCATTTCTCTTCAAACGTTGGATAAAGGATCTTGCATCGTATGCAAATTTTTTGAAGTTCTGTGTGATTACCACATGTATCACATAAGTTAAAAATATTCACTTTTCCACAATTAGAACATTTCTTTCTACATACATCTATTTTAATTCTTCCTGTTTCTACAACAGTATTTGTCCCTCCAAAATTAATTGATTTTCTCTTTTTCTGTTGAATTGCATTTTCTTTTCTTGCACTATATTCCATAGCTTTTTCTATTAATCTTGAACTGCCTACAATATCACTTAAAGGAAAAAGTGCATGAATTCCTTTCATACTTTTTCTTTGTGACTTTTCAGGTCTTCCCATACGAGATCCTATATAATAAGGTGCCTTATTTTTAACCTTAATCGATGAAATATTATAGAAATATGTAAAAACATTATCCTGTTTTTCAATTTTAACAGATTTTTTACTATTTAAGTTAAAAATTGTTTTATAAATAAAACTCATTTGTTTGCTAAAAATAATTTTATTATCCTTTATTTTGTGTCTAATAAAAGCCTTTTCTAATATTTTTTTAATTGGTTCCTCATAAAACAAGTAAATTTTTTGTTCTAATTCATTAAAGTTCTTAATAAACGCATTACGTAAGATATCCAACTCTTCTAAAGAAATATTACCCCAGAAATCCAAATAAGAAGGGTGCAGCGGAATTTCAAATTCTTTTGAAATTTTAATAGCTTCTTCAGCAGTAGGAATATTTACAAAAGGATTAGCGATAAATTTTTCAAGATTTTCCTTAACTGATCCTTGTTTTTTAAGAGATTTTTCTAATTCTAGAGCCCACCATTCTTCTACATATCCAGAAGGTACCAATTTATGATTATTTTCAGTAAATTCTCCAAAACCAAATAAAATATCTCCCAGAAACAGAATTTTGTTGATTTCAGAAAAAATTTGTTTAGCTTTTTTAATGCTTGATACTCTTATAACATCCCCATTTTTCAGCTTTACGATTGGTGGTTCAATATAATTTACAGGACAGATACTAGTACTTTTTCCTGGACGTTCAATTCTTAATTGAGTTCCAATAGCAATGAATTCATCTAATATTGCCATTGCAGCAGGATGCAATCCTCCAGCAGCTAATCCTGTATTTCTTGATCGACCATATCTTATTCGATGACCACCTATTTTTGAGGGATGACTGAATACTGGACGTCCCGCAATAATGTCTGCCACGAATTTTGAATTTGGCGGAATTTTAAGTGCATCTCCATCTACTTCCTTCTCTAATTTTTTCTTTTTTTCCTGTTTCTGACCAATATTTTTCAATTCAGCAAGCCAATCCCATCCTTCAATTTTCATAGCGTTAGCAATTTTAAGCAATTTTGGTGCTTTTAGAAGAATTCCATCATTTAATACAAGACAAGCACCTCCTCGAATATTATTTGTTTCAATTCTGGGTAAATCTCTAAATGCTGAAACTTCTTCATCTTCAGTCGAATCACCATTGATTTCAACTGGTAATTTGCTTACAGCGAATCGTATTTCCTGATTAGATGAAGGGTATTGTAAATGAACACTTCTATCATATAATTTAACTTCTTCAACATATCTTCCAATTTCTGCTTCTGTTGCCTCATATTTAGGAATATTAGATTTTTTTCTAACATAATCAGCAATTAATACACATAATGCCGCAGTTGTTCCTCCAGCAGCTCTAATTGGTCCTGCGAAATATAAAGACAAATATTTTTTACCAAATGTATCTTTTCGAATTAGTATTTTAGATATTCCCTCAAGTGGTGCACTAACAACACCCATTGTTTTTATCGCTAGCCCTACTCTTATCGCTCTCCCAACACGTTTTTCTAAATCTTCAATGTTTCCCATCTTTTTATCCAAAATATCAGAAACTACTCTAAAAACAAGTTCATCCTCACTTAAACCTTTTAATTTTAAATTTCTAATTCTTTCTGCAACTCCTTTTGGTCCTACTAATTTCTCAACTCGTCCAGCTAAATCTTTTGCTTGAGGGGATTCTACATACAATTCTGGATCAATGCCTTTCTTGCGAGCCTCTTCAGCGAGTTTATAACATCGATCAACCTGTTTTTGAATTTGAATAAAATATTGTTCCATTGGTTTGCTTAAATCTGACATTATTACTCTAAAATTTTCTAATTAAAAAAATTGAATAGATGAAACTTTGAATTATTATACTTATTTTTCTAAATAAATTAAATTCAATTATTAATCAGCTATTTCAAATATAAATTCAGAGAGAATATTAAATTACTGGACCCTCTTATTATAAATGAGAAGATATTTTTCCTTTAATAACAAATAATTTAATTTTACTCTTCAATATTTCTAGTAATTCTATTTTGGATAGGAAAATATTGAAAGACGATAATTTAAATCTAAAAGAAGTCGTAATTAAGGAATTTGTCAATTCTGGGATTAATTTAACCCCATCAATTTTAGAACTTCTTTTAAAATTAGATGAGCCTTTAAAAAAGGTAAAGTTAATTATTAAAAATATTAGTTTTCTTCCTAGTTTTGATAGTCATCTAACTATAGATGTATTATATAAAATTTCAAATCCCGAAATAGAAAAGGCATTAAATCAAGTATTATTAAAAGAAGTCCAGTCTAAAGCTATCCAAAATCAAGAATTAAAAAAAAATCTTTATGAAGAATCTTTAAATTCAAATGGATATATAGAGATTGAAGAAACAAAATCACAAACTTCAGGCGTATTTAAGAATGCAGAAAAGTTAAATATTCAACAAGAAAATCAAGAGAAAAATTTTATTGTGAATGAAATTGGAAATGAATCTCTCTTAGGTACGCTGAAAAACAAAACTAGAACAACACCATATCAATCATCCAAATCAACATTAGCATTTAAACCCTCAGCAAAAGAGTATGATTTTAATTATAAGATTTTAAAAGATCCTACAGACAAACTCTATACAAATGGAACTTATGAAGATTTTTATAATTTAACGTTAGATAAATTCAATAGACTTCGAGAATTAATTAGAAAAAGACCAGAAGTTCATTCCGCAAATAATATTAATAATATTTTGAGATTAACCAATAAAGTTGAAATCTCCGTCATCGGAATGATTTATGATATCCATAAGACTAAAAATGGAAATTTCTTTTTAACACTGGAAGATCTGACCAACAGTATTAATGTAATAATCAGAAAAGATTCAGAAAATCAAGAAAACGTAAAAATCGCTGAAAGATGTCTTAATGATCAAATGGTCTATGTAGAAGGGACCTATAATCCAGGAGATAATAGAAAAAGTGGTATTATATATTGCAATTACATCTCAAAAATAGACATTCCAAGAGATTATCAACCAAATATGTCAACATCTCCACTGTCTATTGCATTAATTTCTGATACTCACATAGGGAGTAAAGAATTTGAAGAAAATTTATGGAATAGATTTATTGATTTCTTAAATGGAAAAATAGGGAATAAAAAACAAAAGGAAATCGCTGGAAAAATCAAGTATTTAATAATTAATGGTGATTTAGTTGATGGAATAGGAGTTTATCCAAATCAAAAGAGTGATCTAATTATATCTGACATATATAAACAATTTGAGAAAGCTAAGGAAATTCTTTCAGGAGTACCGGATTATATAAAAATTTTCTATAGCTCTGGTAATCATGAACCTGTAAGAAATGCGATACCTCGACCAGCAGTTCCAAAGAAATACTCAGCAGAACTTATAGATAATGGTGTAATATGTATAGGGAATCCCTCACTTATTCAAACACATAATGTCAATACATTAGTTTTTCATGGTGATAGCCTCCTCGATTTGAATATGTTAATACATGGTTTAGATAATAACAAACCAGTAGATACAATGATAGAATTATTAAAATGTAGGCATTTAGCACCAATATATGGAAAGAAAACACAAATTGCTCCGACAGATAAGGATTGGCTTGTTATAGATAAAATTCCTGATATTTTTCATACAGGTCATATTCACATTAATGGAATGGATTATTATAATAATATTGCATTAGTTAATTCTGGATGTTTCCAAAGCCAAACAGAATTTATGAATTCCTTAGGCATACATCCTACTCCTGCTATTCTCTCCATTATAGATTTAGATACATTAAAAGGAACACAGTTAGACTTAAAAAGTAGTGTTTAATTATTTTTCTTTAAAAATGAGAGAATCACTAAATTATTATGAATTTTGCAATTCCTCGTAATAATAATTCAGAAATGTTATTATATATCTGGAAAATAATCGACCTCCCTTCAATATCGCTAAATGATTTGTTATATAAAATTTCTTTTGATCTATTCCTTTTTTCTCCAGATAATGCAATCGCTTTTATTAAAAAATGCATTAAGGATAAACTCCTTATAAAAAATCCTGATCAAAATCTTCAATTATCAAATTTATTAACCAAAAAACTAGAAAATTGGCAAAATAAGCGAAAAAAAGAAATTCTTGAAAAATTAAATTCTACCAAAAAAATTAATCAATTAAAAAAAGATATGCAAAAAAATGAATCATCTAATTTTAGTGTTCTTATTAATGCATTTACAGATAAAGCTACCCTAAATAGATCGGTATCTGTTGCTGATGAGGCATTTGAATTATTGGAATATAATATTGATAAAGGAATTTTAAAATCAAAAGTTTTAGGTTCTAAAAAAGAATCTTATCTTATTGAAATCGATAGTATTAATAAAATATTATATCATAATTGTCATGATTTTGAGACTAGACGAGCTGAAAATAAAAAATTTTGCAAACATATAACAAAACTCTTTTTACTATTAAGAGAAAATAATGAAAACTCAGCAGAATTTTTTCTGAAGAATTTAGTTGAAAAGATAGATAAATGGGAATTTACTTTTTAAATTAATTTTTTAAAAATGTTGTTTTTTAATTTAACCTTATCAGTCTGTAGTAAAACAGGTTTATGATTTAGAATTCCCCTAATTTTTTCTATCTCCCTTAAAACTTTTTCAATAACCTCCATTCCAATGTCAAGTTTAATTATTTTAGTTCTTCCATAATGTCCCATAGATTTAACTTCAGCAGAGATTATTCCTGCTAATGCTAATTCATTAATATAATCACTTATCCTTCTTTTGGTTAATTGCCTTACTCCAGGTATTAAACTTCTAATTTCTGAATGAACTTCATAAATATCGCCAGATATAATAATATGTTCAGGGCTGAATTTTGAAATTAAATATGTTGATACTAAAATCAATTGTGCCTGGAGAGGCATACCCTTTATGTATTCCATAATATGATCATTTTCTAAGTCTTCCTGAGCTTTCTCTACATGCTTAGCTGTAACAATTTTATTTTGAACTCTTTCAGCCAATTCACCAGCTTTCCTCAACAATTGCAATGCTTTTCGGGCATCTCCATTTTCTTTCGCTGCTAGAGCTGCACATAATGGAATAACTTCCTCTTTTAAGACTTTATCATGAAAAGCAATTTTAGATCTTTCAATTAAAATGTCCCTAAGCTCACTTGCATCATATGAGGGGAATACAATATGCTCCTCACCTAAACTAGAAATTATCCTTGGATCTAGATTCTCTCGAAATTTCAATTTATTTGAAATTCCAATTATGCTTGTTTTACAATTATCTAAATTCTCATTTAATCGTGTTAAATCATATAAAATCTCATTTCCACCTTTCTTATCAACTAAAATATCTATTTCGTCTAACACCAAAAAACAAACTGAATTTCCAACTTTCATGTCTAATAATCCAAGTAATTTTTTAAATATTATATCCTTTGGAAGTCCTGTTGGCGGAATTTTCTCCCGCCTCGAAATTGTATTATAAATATGAGCTAAAATACGATAAGGAGTTGAAACAATATTACAATTAATATATATCCACCATGGTTTGATTTCTGAATTCTGTTGTGCTAATTTTTGACTGACATATCTTATAGTTGCTGTTTTACCTGTACCAGTCATTCCATAACACAAGAAGCTTGGAGGTGTATCTCCCAATAAAGCACAGGCGGTTTTTTCAGCAATATCTTTTATCTGAGAATCACGATGTGGGAGTTCTTCAGGAATATATGATGATTCTAAAGCGTCTCGATTACTAAAAATCCTTGGTCCTTTGAGATAACCCTTATAAAATTTATCGATATTAAATTGATAATTATCATTATGATTTTTCAACAATTATGGCACCATTACTTCATTCTTATAATATATGTGTTAGCACTCGAAATTGTGATATGTAAAATATTTCGATTGTATATATAAAATTAATTATTAAACTTTAATTTAATAGAAAAATGTTAAAGCTTTAATAGCTAATTTTGACGAATCTTTTCAATAATTTATATTATTATTGTCGATACTTTAAAAGAATGTTATTTATGAAGCAATATTTATTAAGTTCTTATTAATCGATCTTTTGATTAACAAAAATTTAATTTAATCAAAAATTTAAAGAAAATAGAACCTTGTCATCTGAAAATAAATTTACTGTAATGCACAAAAACCACAAAAAGGTAGCAATTATCTTAGCAATAATTTTCGCTGGTTTAATTTTTTTCAATTTTCTCATAATAACAATAATCTTTAACTGGGCTGATTGGATCGCAATCCTCATATTTAGCCTTCTACTCATAGTTCCTGCTTATATTTCAAATGCTTCAATGGTTGTTACAGGTGGTGGCAAACCTATAGATGGAGGAAGATATTTTCGTGATGGTAGAAGAATACTAGGAGATCATAAAACATGGAATGGATTAAAGGGCCCATTATATATTGGAATTCCAATTTCCTTTTTCATTTTTCTCTTATTTAATGTTTTGTGGATCCCCATTGAAGAAATCATTACCGAAGCTACTGCTCAAGGACAATATGTTCTTTATGATAATGTTAAAATTTTTGAATATTACTTTAAAGGTGGAGAATTTCCAATTAATTTCCTTGTATTAATTATAAGAATTGTACTAGCTTCATATGGAGCAGTAATAGGAGACTTAATAGGCTCCTTTCTGAAAAGAAGATTTGATATTAAAAGTGGAGAACCTTTTTGGATCTTAGATCAACTAGACTTTGCCTTGTTAGCTTTATTATTTATTTCAATTCCAGGTTTTATAGCTCCAAATCTCTTTTTCCTTCCAGATAGTTTGATTATGATTTTTCTAGTCATTTTAACCCCTGCGGTCAGCATTATAGCAAATACAGTGGCTTATTTAATTGGTTTGAAAGATGTTCCTTGGTAGGAAAACTTCATATTCACACTATTATTTGAATTTACATTTAACTTCTAATGGAGTATTTCTATTTTCAAAAACAACATATTTTTTAAATATTTCATTTATGACTTTAATATAATCTCCATTACGACCTATTGCAAGTCCTCTCTCTTTATAAAACAGAAAATAAATAGATAAAACTCTAATACCAGATGTATCATTCATTTCTACTTTAATATTTTTAATATTTAAATCAGGAAATAAGCTAAATAACAAATTGATGAGAATTTTTTCAAATCTTATAATTAAAACTTTTTTATTAATCAGTTCTCTTCTCATACTGTTTAAATACATATTAGATCTAAAAAAATTTTCATTCTTTACAAAAAAGAAAATATATTCATTAATTACCACAATAAATTCTGGAAATATCCCATCAGTTTTTTGATAAAAATAATTATGTAGCTTAAGTTCAAAATTAGAATATTTCTCTACAAATGACAATAATTGGTATAATATCAAATCATTCGCAATTGTATAGAACATACTTTATTTTTTTTAGAATTAATTTAAACTACTACGAAATTATTATAATTTTATAATATTATATTTATCAAGAACTTCAAATTTACGTAATTTTAATTAATTCAGCAAAATGAAAATGAAGAAAGTAGGATATAAGTTTCTGGATCATACTGCTGATGTTTCTGTTGAAATTAACGGTAGAAATTTAGAAGAAGCATTTCAACAAACTGCATATAGTTTAATGGAAACAATAACTCCAAATTTGAAATTAATATCCCCTAAAATTGAGAAAATAATTACTGTGGAAGCAGAAGATAAAGAAGCGCTATTATTTGATTTCTTAACTGAATTTCTTTACATTTTTGATGTAGATGGTTTATTATTCAACCAGATTAATATACAATCAATAAAAAAAAAAAAAAATAAATATTTTTTGAATGCAATTGCTAAAGGAGAAAAATATGATAAGAATAAACATGAATCGGGTACGGAAGTGAAAGCAATAACGTACTCTTTTATGAAAATTGAAGAAAAGAAGAATAATGTAAAAATAAACATTGTATTTGATATTTAAATATAAAAAGAATTACAATTGAAGAAATTAACCTTTTACAACCCCCACTGGAACAAATCTAACTACTTTTTCAACAATCCCTAGATCATGACTGACTTGTACAACTTGATCTATATCTTTATACGCACCAGGAGCCTCTTCAGCAATTACCTTCATTGAAGCTGCTTGTATCATAATACCTTGTTTACTGAGATTATTTTTAACTTTTTCTCCCCAATATTTTTTAATAGCTTTAGATCTCGACATTAATCGGCCAGAACCATGAGCGGTAGAACCAAATGATAGGTCCATAGCATCCTTTTTTCCTACACATAAATATGAAGCTGAACCCATCGTTCCTGGAATTAATGCAGGTTGACCTATTATTTTATAGTCAGATGGCAAAACTGGATGACCTGGTGGAAAAGCTCTTGTAGCACCTTTTCTATGAACATTTAATTTCATTTTTTTACCATCAATTTCATGTTCTTCAATTTTAAGAATATTATGACATACTCCATAGATTAAATGTAGATCCAAATCATCGATATCTTTTTTAAAGACATTTTGAAATGATTCTCTTATCCAATGGGTGATTAATTGACGGTTTGTAAATCCAAAATTAGCAGCACACGCCATTTGTTTTAAATAATTCTGTGCTTCCGGTTTATCGGCTGGAACACATGCTAACTCCCTGTCGGGAACATTAATGTTATACTTTTTCATAGCTTTTTCAATATTACGTAATGAATCTGTACACACTTGATGACCAAGAGCTCTACTTCCCGTGTGAATCATAACTGCTATTTGATTTTTTCCAAAAATACCCAATTTTTTAGCTATTTCTTCATTGTAAATTTGCTCAACTTTTTGAATTTCTAAAAAGTGATTCCCACTTCCTAGAGAACCAAGCTGTTTAATCGCACGTTGTTTTGCTTTTTCAGAAACTAAACTAGCATCAGCATCTTTTAAACAACCTCCTTCTTCTAAGTGTTTGAGATCATCTTCAATTGCATAATCATTTTCATATGCCCAATTTACACCATTATTTAGGACTTTATCTAAATCAGAATAACTAATATTGAGTTTTCCTTTTGAACCCAAACCTGAAGGAATATTATGAAATATTGCATTCAACAGATTTGGAAGTACATCCTTAATGTCTTTGAGATGTAAATTTGATCTTAGTAATCTTACACCACAATTAATATCATATCCTACTCCACCGGGAGAAATCATTCCATTCTCTGCATCTGTTCCAGCAACTCCCCCTATACAAAAACCATACCCCTGATGAGCATCCGAAAGTGCTATAGCATGTTTTTGTATTCCAGGTAAACATGCAACATTACAAATCTGTTCTAATGTACGATCTAACTTTATGTGTTCTAGGATGTAATCATTAGCATATATTTTTACAGGAACTCTCATCTGGAATTTCTCAATATTCCCTTTTATCCGTGTCATTAATGCTTTTGGTGGAATCTCATATATATTGTCGGCTATTTTATTAACATTCATCTTAACTATGTTAATAATACAGTTTTGAAAAATCTTTTCTTTTGGTTTTATAAAATAATAAAAAATATGAACATGATAAATAATAATATAATTTAAATATAAATCGAAAACAGATCCAAAGTATTCTTATTTTATTTGTATAAAAGAAAGTAAGCCTAAATCATCTAGACTGGCAATTATACGCTGAATTTCTGCTTCTGGTCGTCCGGTCTCCTCCGCAATTTCAGCAGTAGTATGAAATCCATCCGCTAAATGTGCAATTTCAAATTCTTTCTTGTTTAAAAATCCTTGCGTAATTACTTGTTTTGGTAATCTTTTAGCAGTCCATTCTGGTTTCACATCTTTAACTTCACGTAGATCCTCCTCTGATATAACCAAACCTTTCTTCGCAATCTGCTTTTGAGATTTAACAAAATCTTTTTTGAAAATTTTTAAAATCGGAATTTTCAACTGTATCTCCGCAATTTTACCTTTTTGTAAAACTTCATCAATAATAGCTTCAAAATTTCGAAAAATGCGGACATCACCAGACCATGATTCCAGCTTTTCACCAAATTCAACAACAAACTTATCAATAATATCTGTTAGAGCTTTATGGGTTATCTTCGCATCATCATTCTTATCTGCTGCAGCTGTTATCAGGACACCCTCTTTAAAAACAAGGAGAAGATAGAACACTTGCATATCAATAACTTTAAGTTCTCCACTACCTTTAGAAAACTCGACACTAAAATCCTTTAATGCTGTGAGAAAACCGCTAACTAAATCTTGATTAAATTCTATACTACCATACTTGCGATGGATCAAACAAATTCCTGTATACTGATGAATGAGGTAAACATTATGTAACAAATTTAAAACCTTTATTACTATTTTAAAAATATGTTCTTTGTTGTATATTTAATAAATTATGATCATATAAATTTCTTCATTAAGACCAGATGCAAATTTATACTAGATAAAAATAAGATTTTCTATTAATTAATAACAAAGATCCCTTAATTTGTCTCCTCTTTCTATATTTTGAGAGTTTTTAAAAAGGATATGGTCAAATCCATTTAAATAAATTAACATATCAAACTAAATCAGTTAAATCTAAATTTTTTATGAAAAAAGTTCGATAATATCTATAATCCTCCTTCAAAAAGACCAATAAAAACGAAAAATAATCAATAAATCTTAAAAAATTTGATATTAAGTATTTTATTAATTAAAATTAAAAAATTCAAAAAAATCATAATTATGAACTATTATCTTTTTTTTGTAACTGTTCCTAATATGGAGGAAGGTCAGAAAATAGCACGAATCTTAGTAGAAAATAAAGTTGTTGCATGTGTAAATATCATTCAGAATATTTTTTCCATTTATAAATGGAAGGGAAAAATCGAGGAAGATAATGAGAATTTATTATTAATAAAGACTACTGAAGAAAATTGCGAATTATTAATTCAAAAAATCAATGAAATTCATAGTTACGAAAATCCTGAATGTATTGGTATAAAAATTGAAAAAGGATCTAAAAAATATTTGAATTGGATTAAAGAGGTTGTTGATTAAAAAAGAATTTAGATTTATTTTATTATGTTGAATGATATTTTTCAAGTTGATTGGATCCTAATAGATACAATAATCATAATTTTATTATTTCTATTATTAATTGGTGTAAGGATTTTCAAATCAACTCATCGTTGGCGTTCGGCTTTCTCTAATGAATATTTAGAATATTTTTTTTTTCCAGATTTTAAAAACATACTTAGAAATCAATTTTTTCAAATAAAAAAATGGCATTTAACTAGAGATGTTTCTCTAAAAGAAAATTATATAAAAAATCCTCTAATTTTAATTTTTAGAAAAAATTTTAAGAGGAAATTACTTCAAGTTTTAACTGAGGGATTAGGTAGTACTGGATTTAATGTTGCTGAAGTAAAAATTAAAGTTAGACGTTATCCAGAATCCTTTTTATTGAAACAAACAATAATCGATGAACTAAAGTTACTTATTTCTACAATCCTAGACTATTTGAAAAAAAATGAACTTATAGAAAATCAAAATTACGTCGTAATGAGTTATTTAAAATGCTCTTTTTCTTATAGCGTTATACTAAATGATAATAGAAATAAGGGATTGATTTTAATTAATCCAAAAGTGGATAAGGAAAATTTAAGAAATTTTTATAAACTTATTGAGGAAAATATTCATAACGATAATCTATATGTTGTTTTTAGCAAAAAATCTAAAATCCTATTACCAAATAAGAACTTAAAAAGATTGATAAACAAATTTCCCTTTCAAAAATTGACAAGATTAAATATTTTAACTCTGGATAAAGCTAAAAATTCATTTAAATATTATGAAACGATTCTTTTGGGTATTATTATTGACATTATTGAAAATAAATTATCGAAATAAAAAAAGTAGATTTATTGTATGTTTAAAGAGAAAATTTTAAGAAATCACTCTGAAAAAATAGTCTATTCAGAAAATAAATGGACTCTCTTAAAAGAAAAAAGGATTAGTGCAATAAAATTACTTGAAATCTTCACAAAGGAAGGATTGGCTCCGATTGTATATGGAAGTATTGCTCGGGGAGATGTTCATAAAAATAGTGATATTGATATTATCTTCACAAAGCAAATTCCTTCCTTTCAAGTAGAGTATATTTTAAATAAAAACGGTTTCGAAAATTTTTTTAGAGAAATAATAATGGCGACACCCTTAGATTCAATTAAACTCTACATCTACTTAAGTGAATTAGAGACTATTACTGTCCCTTTATCAAAGTTAGATAGTAAAGTAATCGAATTTTATAACTTTGGAGGAAAAGTTGATTTAAAACAGTTAAAATCAAACATTAGAGTAGCTGGTATAGATAAAAGACTTGTATTAATTAAGCCAACTAATGATGGACATGAAGAGATTTCAGTTATAGATAATGAAGTCAATGCTGCCAAAGTAGTAGGTATTAACATTGAAATTTTAAATGAGCGGATAAAAGTACTTCTTAGAAGAGAAAAATATGGGAGGACAGGAGTTTTCCTTAAAAGACAGCTTCATATGGATGAATCAATTGAAGAAGCATTAAAAAAATTGGCTAAAAAGAAATCTATTGTAAGAAAAAAATTATTTAAGATATGAATAACAAAAATATAAAAAAATCAGAAGGAGAAACGTATTACATAAAAGGGAGAGGAATCCCTAAAGGTTGTAAGTATTGTTTAAAAGGAAGTAAAGTAGTTTTATTTTTAAGCGGTATATGTCAAAAACCTGATTATTGTTCTTGGTATTGCCCAATTTCAGAAGAAAGAAAAGGAAAAAACTTCACGTTTGCAAATGAAATAGAAATTAATTCAAAGGAAGAATTACTTAAAGAAATAAATATTATAAAGGCTAAAGGAATGAGCATTACAGGGGGAGAACCCCTTTCGGAATTAAATTTTAAAAAAACTATTGAATATATTAAATACATTAAGTCAAAAAAAGGAAAAAATTTTCACATTCATATTTATACTAATGGAATAGAATTCAATGAAAACAAAGCAAAAATGCTCTCTATTGCGGGATTAGATGAGATTCGCTTTCATCCTAGCAGAGACAAATGGGTTCTTATCGAAAAAGCGTTGAATAAAAATATGGAAGTAGGAGCTGAAGTACCAGTAATTCCAGAAAAAGAACATGTAAAGAATCTTGAAGATTTTATTCTTTTTTTAAACAAGATAGGGGTAAATTTCATAAATTTAAATGAATTTGAATTTTGTTTTCCTAATAGCCAATCTCTAAAAGATCGAGGTTTTCGATTGAAAAAAAATTCAATTGCTTCTGTTGATAATAGTTATGAAACTGCTTTAAATACAATACAACAATTGGGTCCGAAAGTCTCTATGAAAATGCATTTTTGTACAATTAAAGCTAAAGACTTCTATCAATTAAAAAATAGGTACATTAGAAGAGCTAAAACCATTAAGTTACCATATGAAGTTATTACTGAAGAAGGATTATTACTATTTGCGCAAATTGAAGGAAAAAAAGGGGAATTAGTTGAATTTTATAAAACTTTAATGTCAGAAAGAAAAATTAGTGAAAAATTAATAATATTTGATGGAAAAACCATTAAATTACCCTTCTACGTAGCAATCGAAACCGAAGTTGAAAATTTATTGAAAAAATATGAATTAAAAGGTTTTATTATTGAAATGATACCTTTTCGAATTCCAAAATATCAACAAATAACAGAAAAGACTCCAATTAAAGTATTTAGAGAAGAATATGGTTTTAATGGAAGTTAAAGAAGTAAATTCAAGAGATTTAAAAAAAATTGTACATCTTGAACAAGAGGTTTTTAAAAAGAATGCATTTTCAAAAGATTTAATTGAAAAATTAATCGAAAACAATAGATTCTTTTTAAAGTTAGAAACAAGTAAAATTAGAAAAAAACTGATAGGATTCATAATAGTAGTGAAGGATGGAAAAAATAGCGTTAATATTATAAACTTCCTTATAAATCCTAGATTTCAAAATAAAGGATATGGTTCATATCTACTTCAAGAAACAATAAAAGAAATAAAAAAATTATCAGATATAAAAAAAATAATTTTAAATGTCCAAATAAGTAATTCTGTTGCCATTAGATTATATGAAAAGTTTAATTTTAAAAGAAATCCAACAATAATACAAAATTATTATCAATCTGGGGAATCTGCCTATTTAATGGAATTAAATATAGACTCTCTATAAACTAAAACTTATAAATAAATTCTATTATAATATCTGTAAATATCAATTTAATTATATTAGATAAATTCAAAATAAAAGGTGTTAATTAAAAGTGGCTCCAATAGATAAAGAACTTCAAGATGAAATTAAAAAAGGTGTTTCGCTACAGAAAGTCGATGAGGAAGAGTTAAAAAGAAGAGAAGAAGAGAAAAAGAAAAGAATGGAAGAATTAGAAAAAGTCAAACAAGCTTTAGGAGAAAAATAAAAGGTTTATAAATTTAATAGAATTAGTTTTAATCTTTACTATTTATTTTATTTTTATTGATCTGTTTTTATGACAAATTGAATTAAGCTTTTCTAATAATTTAACTTATTTTTAAATAAATAGAATTTTTAAAGGGGTCATTTTAGGATTTGAAAATTCTTAATATAAATCAAAAACAAGGAGAAATTACAGTTAAAACTGAAAATCTTAATGACTTATGGTCTCTCTATAACGTTATAAATAAAGATGACAAAATTATTTCCTTAACTCAAAGACGAGTTGTTCTTAAAGAAGGAACTAAAGGTGAACGAAAATTAATGAGATTAAAATTGCAGGTTGAAGATCTTTCTTTTCATGAATTTTCAAATAGATTAAGAATAAAAGGAAAAATTTTAGAAGGACCAGAGGATTTTGTTAGTTTTGGTTCTTATCATACTTTTAATGTTGAAATATTACAGGAATTAACAATTATTAAAGAAAAATGGTTAAATCATGAATTAAAAAGATTAAAAGAAAGCTCAAAGTTTAAATCTAATTTTATTATATTTATTATTGCAATTGAAACAGGTTTAGCAACTTTAGCGCTTATTACTAATTTTAGTTATAAAAGAATTGCCACTATCAGAAAAAACATACCTGGTAAAAGATATAAACAAACATATAGAAACAAAGCTTTAGATGAATTTTTTAATGATATTCAAAAAGTTCTAATTGAAAATATAAAAAATACAAAGATTAACTTAATTATTATATGTGGTCCTGGAAACACTAAAGATCATTTCTCTAATTTTCTACGTAAAATACCTGAATTTAACTTTACAGGTAATATTGAATTATGCCAAGCAACTTCTGGTACAGAAAGTGCTATAAGAGAAACTTTAAAATCAAATAAACTAGCGAATATTAAAAAAAATGTTAAGATCCTTCAGGAAGCTGAAAAAATCGAAAATATTATGACACAATTTGCTAACGATGCCGATCTTATTGTAATTGGTCTTGATGAAGTGTCAAAAGCTTCAGATCAAGGAGCAATTAAAGAACTTTTAATTGCCGATGTGTTAATTAGGGGTACTTCAAAAGAAAATAAATTAAAAATTGAAGAAATTATAACAAAGGTTGAAAATTCTGGAGGGGAAATAAACATAATGAGCACTGAAAATATTACTGGAGAGCAATTAGTAAGTTTAGGTTCAATATTAGGTTTTTTACGGTATAAACTCTAAACGATAATTATGAATTCTGAAATTATTTATGCGGATGAGAAATCAGAAATTCCATTATTTGGATTAGATTTTATCGGCATTATTGATAGAGGAACTAATGTTATCGAAATTAAACCTTTAACATTATGTAATCTAAGATGTAAATATTGTTTTGTAAGTGCCGGAGATTATGAAACTAATTTTATTATCAAACCAACATATCTCCTGAAAAAATTAAAAGATATAATAAAAGCTAAAGGAGAATATAACATTGAAATTCACTTTGCAC
This sequence comes from Promethearchaeota archaeon, assembly GCA_048940765.1. Lineage (GTDB taxonomy): Archaea > Asgardarchaeota > Lokiarchaeia > Sigyniarchaeales > SOKP01 > Loki-b32. The sequence goes on from JBHLOG010000007.1 coordinate 35,331, forward strand.
CGTATGGAGAAATTCTACTCTATCCTAAATTGTTTGATTTGATCAAAGAAATTTGGAAAATAAAAGGAGTAGAAATTATTTCTTTACAAACGAATGGATTGCTCCTTAATGAGGAAAAAATTAGACAATTAGAAGATGCAAAAATAACCAGAGTTAATATTAGCCTAAATTCATTGAACCAAGAAAAAGCAGGTTATTTATGCAATGTTACGGATTATAATATGGAAAATCTAATAAAAAGCATAAGGCTTTTATTAGATACGGAAATTGATGTGTTAATTGCCCCTGTTTGGTTTCCAGGAGAAAATAACAAGGATATTGAGGAAATAATTAGATATATCTTAAATCTAAGAAAAACAGGATACTCAGAGAAGAGAATTCAAATTGGTATCCAAAAGTATTTGATATACAAAACAGGAAGGAGATTAAAAAAAATCAGACCAAAAAGCTGGGGTTACTTCTATAAGCAATTATCCCGCCTAGAAAAAAAATATAATATTAAATTAAAATTGGGACCAAAAGATTTTGGAATTCATAAACGGAAGACTGTCGCATCTCTAAGCGTTAAAAAAAATGATTTATTAAAATTAAAAGTTATTTCTAAAGGGCGATGGAAAAGAGAATTTATTGGAAAAATTGATAATAATTATGGAATAAAACTTCTTTTAAACAAGCCAATTACAAACGCTGAAAAATTGATTGGGAAGGAGATTGAAGCAAAAATTATAAAAGCAAATTATAAAGATAATATTTTAACAGCATCCCTTTCAATATAAACTTAAATATTAAAAAAATTATATTAATCAAAATAACTAAATCTTATAAGATTTTTTTAAAGTAAAGAATCGTGATATTAAATGAGTCCTATTATAACACATGAGGATGAGTTAGAGCTCGCCAAAATGGAAAAAGAATTAGTTTCTCAGTTTAAAAAATTAGCTAAAGCTCAAAGCGCTCTTATTAGTTCTCAGAAAAAGTATGCAGAAAATATATCTAACGCTAACATAATAAGAGAAATGTTAAATAGAACTTTTAGAGATGTATTGAAACAAATGCAAACACTTGCCCGAGAACATAGATCAAACATTAAAGATGAAGAAGTTAATTTATATAAAGAAATTATCCAAAAGAATGATGACTATATTAAGTCAAATAATAAATACTTAAATGCTATTAAAGATCTTGCTGTACAGAAAGAATATTTGGTTCAGAAAAAGGAAGAATTTGTCGATGCTTTAGCAAACGTAGCTAATCGGCGATCAAATGTAATAAAGAAAGCCCTAGATGTTGAAAAAGCCAAAAATAAACTAATTGATGGTGATAAATTAAACATCCTAGACCAACAGTTAAATGATGTTCAGAGAGATTTTGATCGGGCTCGGGACATATTACTTAAAAAAATTCATCAATTCATAGAAGTAAGAGATGAAATTAATGCCTTATGGATGAAATTAAAAGATACAGTAACTGAATTAAGTTAATTAATTATTTTCTTTATTTTTTATTACAAAAAAAAATCTTAAGCTTAAACTTAAATTTATTAAACAAAAATCTATTAAATTATTAGAAAATAAAAAATATATAAGTATTAGAGAGTTAAAATGTGTGCTGAAGAATTCGCAAGTTTCTTAGATAGTACTCGAAAGGCACCTTTGGAGGAAAAGCTTAATGCTTTCGGGGATATTATTGAAAAAATCATGTCAATTGTCCTACGTATCCCCGATTTGGTAGATCAATCATTAGGGTCTATAAACGAGAGAGTTGCAAGTTTACAGAATCAAATAATATCCCTAAATAACCAGATGGCATCAATCACATCCGGATCATCAGGGGGACCAGTGGCAACCGCTTCTGGAACAACAGCACCACCAGCAGCACGTGCACACGGAGGTCCACCAGGAGGTCCACCTCCACCTCCACCTAGCGGTCCACCAGGAGGTCCACCAGGAGTTCCGGGTCCTGCTAGACCGGCAAGCCCAATATCTCTCAGAGGTGCCATTATGGGCGAGCTTAAACAGCTTTTTGCTAAAAGAAAATCGCAATCGGGTTAAAAAAATTGAAGATAATTAATCTTCAAGAGATCTTATCTTTTTTTTTCAAATTATGTAGCCAACTCATATTTTTAATTATTATATTTAATTAAAAAGAAAATTATACTAAATAGGATAAAATGAGTATGTAAGAACTTTTTATATATATTATCTTCTTGAAGATTTAATATTACTTATTCAAAATTCTAGAAAACCAGGATCATCAAAAATATCTTCAATTTTTCTTTCTTTTTTTATTTTAGTATCACTTTCAGCAAATAAAGATTCTTCATCTGTTCGAACACCCCTTTCTAACTCTTCAGTATCTAACTTCAATAAGGTATCTTTTTCGAGACGTTTATAATTTTCGGCTTTCATTTTCCAATCATTAACTTCATCTAAATTAACATCTTCTTCATCTAATAGTATGGCAGCCTTTGTTTTACACAGATCGGAAAGGATCGAATAAGCTAATGCTAATTCCCCCCATTCATTATCTTCTTTAAGTTTCTTTATTCTTTTTTCTAATCTTTGAAGTTCTTGATCAGCATAAAATATATCAATAAAGTCTCCAAATGCATCCACAGGTTCTGAAAAAGAGTTAACTAAAACTTCTTTTGCTAAACCACAATTTCCACATTTTACAGTTGCAAAAGCATCCTTTTTCTTAAGATCAGTTACTTTAACGCTTTTTTCTCCACATTCTGGACAAGTAAATATTTTTGGTACCCTTTTCACACGTTTCGGTGAAACTTGTTTACGTTTTCTTCTTCCCATAGATATAAACCTCTTATTTTCTCAAAAATTATATTGCTGTTCATGTAGAATAAATAAAGGGAAAGCTAAAATATTTTTGCTTTTATATGAAAACTTTTAAAAGATTTTAGTAAAATTTTTTAGGAAAGATTAATTACTTTATTTACTCTTTTTAACTGAAATATTTTAACAATTTTAATTTTAAGAAGTGGATTTTAGGTATGGAACATAGAAACTTGACATTGGAAGATGATAGAAATTTAATAGATAAAATTCTTGACGATATTGACATGCGATATATTATATTATTTCTTTATATTATAAGAAATGATTTATTTAAAGATTTAAGTGATAGATCCCTCATAGAATCTTATGAGAGGATTTTAATCCTGGATGAAATTTACAAGAATAATATTGTTAACTTTTGGGATGAAGAGTTTACTGATATTTATATTGATTTAGGATTAATGAAAAACATTAGAAGTTTGAAAGAATTTGAACAAAAAGATGTGGATTTTATTATTAAAATAGGAGAGGAAACTATAACTATTGAAAATAATGTAATATCTGTTCCTGATGATACGCTTTTTTTAATTATAAATAGGAAATTTAAATCTTTGAATAGGAGAAATTTTAATTTAGCTCTTACAAGGCTAAAAGGAGTAAGATGTGAAAAAAGTAATACCCTTCATTCACTAATTTTTGAAATTGGGGAACATGATTATACTCTCTCAGATGATCTTTATTATCTTTTAGACCAATATGGTAATATTTATCAAGCAATTAAGATTGAAATAACAATTGAAGGATTTTATCAAAGATTTAAAGAAATTCAAGAAAAAGTTGCTGAATTTATTAAAATCTTTGAACCAGTTTTAAATACAAAACCTGTTATTGAAAAAATTAAAAAAGCAATTGAAGAGAATAAAGATATTACACAATATTTAAAGGATGAAAAAGTAGAACTCTCAGATAAGTTCAATTTCGATAAAATCAATAGAGATAATGATATATTTAAAAGATGGAACTCCCAACTATCATCTCTATTATTATTAAGGAATCAACTTCAAGGAATTGATAATAAAATGGATGAATTAAAAAAAATCTATTCTAGTAAAGATAAAAAGTTCAGTTATTTAGAATTTATAGAAAAGATTTCTTTTAATGAAGATAAAATAGTAGATAATATTCAGAATTCACTAATAGATTTAAGGAAAGAATTGATTAAAATTAATGATCAAATTAATAAACTTACTCAGAAAGAATTGAAATTATTAAATCTAGATTATGAAAGATTCATCTTAATAAATGGTGATAATTAGAATTGATTTGTCCTGCATGCAATGTTGAGATGGAACCTTTAGTGGCAGGAATTTTCCAATGTCCTCAATGTAAAAAAATAATCAAGCAAAAGGAGAAAGAGAAAGAATTAAAACCTAAAAAAGGAATTGATGATGGAGATTTTAAAGATGGTGAATATTTCCACAAGAATGCAAGTTTAAATAAACAATATGAAATCTGCGAAAAAGGAATCATAGTAAATAAAACTGAAAATCGGTTATTTGCAGTATTAATTTGTCACACTCCTTATTTAAAAGATGAAAAATATGTAAGATTGTCATGGTGGAAAAATTATCAACATGCTGGTATGTTTAAAATTTACGATAAAAATGTTTTAAATAACACTATTATAAGTTTAGAGAAGATCGATGAATCATTTGATGATCTCTGGAATTGGAGTGGAAAATATGGCAAAAAAGAGCCAAAATCAGAAAAAGATTTAGAAAAAGAAAAGAATTCTGAAATAATAAAATATAGAATTCTTGAAAATCGAACTTGTCCTAAATGTCAAAAAAAAATGGATAAAATGAAATCTCATTATGAATGTCAACACTGTGGAGAAATCGTTATATTAGAGGGTTATAATCAACCAATTTTTAATATCGCGCCAAACGATCTCGATCTTCGATTTCATGCAAATTTCCCGATAAATTTTTATTTACCTATAAGTGGGATAACAGTTAAATGGTTGATGGGAGAGTGGAAAGCTTTAACAGTTATTTATTCTAAGGATAATCCAAATAAAAAATGGCTCAGATTCTATTGGTGGGTTCGAGATTTAAGCACTATTTTAAAATATGGTCAGAGAGAATTGGGAGATGGTACTCAAATGGGCTGGAAAGCACAGAAAGGCATGTCTTCTCCAAATATTTATGAAAAAAAACTTATTAAACCTTTAATCAATGCATTAAAAAGTATATCAACTGTTCTAATCTGAAACTGAAAATAAAAAATGTTAGAAATTGAGATTAAATTATGGTAGAAGCTCAAGATAGAACTTGGATAGGCTTATTAAATGATTTTCAAAAGGGTCTTGAAAAATCAATAGAACAATTACAAAAAAGAGATGTAGAAAATATTCCAGGAGCAAAAGAAGCTCTTATTCAAAGATTGAATAATATGAAAATTCATTTTCCTAAAAATGATGGAGATATTTTCAAAAAATCAATAAACGATAAAATTCAAAATGCTTTTTTTCCAAATACAAAAAATTTTTCTGAAGCTTTTGAAAAAATTTTAAAATCTAGAACTCATGAGCAAGATTTTATCATCAATGAATTATTAAATGGATTTGTATCTTCAAAAGCAAAAGCTATTGCATCTGGAACTCAGGGACCAATAATAGATAGAATGGTTGAGGCATTTAGTAAAAGAAATGATTTTCATATTGTAGATCATCAATTTTATGCTATGTTTGGAGATCCAAATAAACCACATCTTTTTGTGAAAAAGCAACTTGAAGAGCTTGTTAAAATGTTTGGACTTGTGGCTAAAGAACTTGTAATTGATAAAGATGTGAGAAAAAGTGAAGAAAAAATATATGTATTCTATACATTTCCAGATGAGATTATAAAGATTCTTGAAGAGAAATATTTGATCATTAATGAGGAATTAGGATATGCCTATGTTTCAAAAGAATTTGACAGAAACGTATTCATATGTATGTTTTTAGCAAATATTACTATTAATAGAGATGATATTGAAAAGATTGGTGGTTCTTACACAATTAATGGTATATCAGCGATATTTGCATTAATTTTGTTGCTCAGTTTTATGCCAAAGTTAAATATTGATGAAACAAATCCGATTTTAAACGATCCTAATTTTGATGAGAAGAATTTGAGTGTTATTCCAAAATCTTGGATGATGAAACAAGTTTTAGAACCATTATTTGAGCCTCTCATTAAAATTATTGCATATAGAATAGGAGGAGGCTTATGGTTCTCAAAAATAATTGATTCCGAAATTAACAAAAAGATTCATAACCAGATAAGATTTCTTCTTAAAGATGTTAATAAATGGATACTTGGGAATTTATGTCGTGTAGAAATTCCAATATTTATTGAAATCTCTAATATCTTTACAGAAATTTTGGTAGGGTTTGAAGAAGAATAGGTATAATTAAGTTGAAGTAAAAAAATGAGTTATAAAAAAAAATCTTCTAGAACTGTAAAACCAGGCAGAAAAAGAGAAAAGTGGACAGATATCTTACCGAGATATTTAACTTTCTTAAGTCATATGCGTCCAATTCTCAGAGAAACACGAAGAATTATTATTGATTTAGATGCCGACTTATTATTAGATACAGATGTTTTAGATAAAATACGTCAAGAGGAAGAAAAAAGAAATATCAGAAAAGTCAGAGCTCTTTCAGAATTTTCAGCCATGTACAGATCTAACGTTTATGAAATTATTAAAGACTTTATTGTTAAATATCGAGAAAAAATTCCTATAATTGATATCAAAGATTACATTTTAGAATTTCTTCATGAATCAATTGACGCTCTAAATATTTTACGTCATATTACTAATCCTGATGAATTAAATCTTGAAAATACATATTTATATCAATTAATTAAATTTATCGAGGAAAGAATATTCCCAAGAGGAGCTAATATTAGAATTATTTATAACAAATTATTACAATATTCTCCTGATTTTTATGAGTGTCAAAGATATTTATTACAATCTCATACTTATTATCGAGAAAAATTAGAAAGTCCGGATTACTTTGAAATTCCTGGAATATCTCCAAAAGTATATCAAATAATAAATAATATAACATCCCTTTATAATCTGGATCCTAATTTTGGAGGATTCCCTGAAAGAGAAAATCATGAACTTCCGATGATCTTAAAAAGTGATGTATTTTTACCCTATATTGACGCAATTGCTACTGCAGAAGAAGAAGCTATTGAAAAAGTTATTGAACGTATTGGTTTACGCTTAATTGATGGGATATTTTTAGCCCCCCAAAATGATTTTGTTGACATCTTGTTAGAAAATAATTTTTTGCGAGATAATAAACAATCAGATGGGATTATTAGATATTATCCTCAATTTAGTAATGAAACTCTAATTCTTTATTATTTATCTTTCGCTTCACAGAGACGTGGTTTTTTGTCGAAAGAATTAATCAATTGGATTGCAATGAATTTTGCTTTCCTTATTTATATGGGTATTTTAAAATGGAAATTATCTGATGAAAATATATTTTATGGTATTTTTAAGGATCTGCAAACTAATGAGAAAGTTCTTCCATACTTAATGAAACTCATTTGCTTTCCTAATTATCTGGGATTAGATAAGATGAAAATTAGAGATTCAGTTCAATATCGGAAAGAAATATTTAATTTTATTGGATCCCAAATAGATAATCTTAAAGAATTTATTAATGAAATATCATTATATTGTGAAAAAATTAATGTTTAAAATAAAATATGAAGTGAAGAAAATTGAGTAAACCTCATACCGAAAAAGAAAAGGATATTATATTTACGGATGATGTTGTAAAAGAACGAATTGGAAAATATGGAGCTGTTTACTTTCCTTCAGATATTAAGGAATCCGTAGATGATATTTTAGGTAATGAAACTAAAAAGGAAATTCTTAATGATTTTTTTGAAGCATTAAAAAAATATAATGAATTCACAGAACAATTAAAAAATACCAAATTAAGCCCAAACTTAACGGTACTTCTATATGGACCCCCTGGTACTGGAAAAACTTCTTTAACAAGAGGTTTTGCTAAGAAATATAATATACCAATATGTGTTGTTGAATCTGATAGACTTGTATCACCTTTACTAGGAGATACAATCAAAAACATAAGAGGTGTTGTTGAATTAGCAGCTGAAATTGCTAAAGAAAGGAGTGCTTTTATTTTATTTTTTGATGAAATTGATGCAATTGGCTCGGAAAGATCTAACATTCATGAAGTTGGTGAAATAAAAAGGGCTGTGATTTCATTTTTACAGGTTATTGATAAAGTAAATTATGAAGGAGTACCTCTTGCGATTTTTGGTGCTACTAATCATCAACATCAACTAGACTCAGCAATTTGGCGCCGATTTACATTTCATTTTAAATTCGATTTTCCTGATTATCATTTAAGAAAAAAAATAATTGAATCATTTATGAATAAGTTGAAAACTGCTAAAATTGGGATTGATAACTCTATAATTTCAAACTTAAATAATGAATATAAAGAAATTGAGTCTATATCAAAAGAATTAGAAATCAAGTTAGGGAGACTCATTTCTGAATTTGACGATAATATTTTATGGACAGAATTCAATAAAAAAAATAAATTAGAGGGGCTTCTAGCTTTAACATATGGTTATTCGGGATCTGATATTGAAAGGGGGACAAGAGTGGCTTTATTAAAATCAATTAATACTGGACGTTTGACTTATGAAATTTTTTACAAATCATTAAAGTTAGTCGGCGGTACCGCTATTCATGTTGAAAGACAAGATATTTTAAGTAATCCCAAACGAAATGCGACTATAAACAGATATGATGATAGAGACAAAAGAATCACAAGCCCTCCTGAAATATAAAATAATCAAAAATAAGTAATTATTACACAAATTAATTTCTTGAAAATAATGGAAGAAAAACAGTTATTTGATCTAGAAAAAATTAAGGATTTAACATCTCCAATTGAAGAACTCCAATTAATCCTAGACCAACTGATAGAAAATTCTCAAAAGTTCACAAAAGATCTCCCAATTATTGAAAAAAAAATTGAAAATGAAACATTTACTAGTCAAATAAAAACAATTAAAGAGTTATTGGAAAATGTAAATAGAAATTTAATTGAAATTTCAAAAAAGAATCTTAATAAATTTCTCGACTTTCAGGATCTTTTAATTAGAAAATATAAAGAAAACTATAAAAATACATTAAAAAAATTAAAAATAAATAAGGATATCGCAAAAGAATTAGGATTATTTTTGATAAACGATAAAAAAGTTAGTAAAATCATCGACTCTGTATCATTTATTCCTTCAATAGATATACCTAATTGGATACTGCTTTTAGATTCTTTAAAATTTAATACGCTTTTTTTAAATTCAATAAAAAGGTTAATTCGCTATTATAGAGATTTACTTCAAGTGAGACTTAATAAGCAATTAAGTCTAATTCCTGAGGGTACTGATCCAAATCTAATAGAAAGTTATAGAAAATCTTTTAAAAAGAAACCAAATTTAACATTCGATGGTTTTTTGAAAACACACGAGAATAGATTAAGTGAGCAAGAGTTAGAGGCTAAAATTGAAATTATTAAGAAAGTTAAGGAGAAAGAAGAATTGGAAAAATTAAAGCAGAAACAAGAAGAACAAAAGGAAGCCTATGAAAACTATTTAAAACTTTCTGATAAAGAATTTGAGAGATTAAGGAGGAAAGAGAGCAGAGAAAAATTAAAAGATATTTCTACTGAAACTAAAAAAAAAAACGAAATAGAAATTAGCGATGAAGTATCTAAAAAAATTAAAAAATTCAAATCTCAGTTTGAAAAAAGTTTTAAAGAAACATATATGATTCAAGAAAATGAAGAAAAAGATCCTATTGATCTGATTAGGGAAAGAAAGAAAAAAAAAGAAAAAGAGTATAAGCAATATAAAGATCATTTTAAAAATCAATAAATAAGAAGTAAAAGGTATTAACTATTTCAAACGACAGTTTAAAAATATCTATCGGTTCAGATATTATTTCAATTCAAGATAGATTTACATTAGTTAATGGAAAAATAAAAAAAGACTTATTAAGTAAATATAAAAATCATTTATTCTATGAAATTTCTAAAGATTTCAATATTATACCTCTTGAAAAATTTATAGAGCTCTTAATAAAAGAATCTGATAGTTTTCTTCATTTAGTAAAAACCCTAAAAATATTAGATCTTATCCATGAATATCGAAATGTTGTTTCTAGCAATATTCTATTATCCTCTCAATTTAATGAAGTTGTAAAATTCTTAATTTTGATTTTCAGATTTATCACGCTTTCAAAAGAAAAAGAATTACTTTCAAAAAATTTAGTAATATCAAGTCAATATAAAAAATTAAGTGAAGTATTTGCGAGTAAAGATTTATTGAAAAAATTAAATGAATCAATAGAAATGAATAAAAAAAAACTAGAATTTTTAGAGGAAGATTATTTACATCAAAAGGAACAGATTAACCTACTTAAAAAAACTTTAAATACTTTAAATTTAGAAATTCAAGAACTAAATAAACAAAAAAAATCCTGTTTTAGCCAAATTAATAAAATTACTAGAGAAATGTCTGAAGATTCTCAAGAATTGAAGAAAAGTAGACATATTGCATCAATAAAACCTGAGAGTACTTTATCAAATGCCGAAAAAATAAAAAGCTTACAAATTAAAGCTAAAGAAATTCAATTTGAAATATCTAAAATTAAATCAAAAATTAGTAAAACTCAATTTAAAATAGAAGAAATAACTCCAACTTTCGAGAGTTATAAAAATGATTATGAATCACTTCTAGAAATTATCAATTTAGATGAAAAAAAAATTATTGAACTTCAATCCGAGCTTAAAAGTAGTATTAATAAAGATGATAAAAATACTCTCATTCAGAATCTTGATGTGATGGATTTAAAATCACTGAAATCTCCAGATTTATTAGAGGAGGAAATACGTAAAATAGATTCTGAATTAATTAATATAATTATTCCTAAAGATATTTATGATCCTTTGAATCCTCATGATCTTTCTCTAATTATTCAAAAATTAATAGAGATTGATAATAGAATAAAGAATTCTGGTAATGAATTTACTATTGATACAAAGGAAATAGATATTAAGAAATATTTTGAACAATTTAAAAAATTAGAAACAATTCTTGCAGAAATTAATTATTTAGTAAATAAATTCTTACCCAGAATTAATTTAAAATCTCAATTTCGAATCATAGTCAATAATAATGTTAAGAATTTTTTTATTGAGATAAAATTCCTAAGAAATGATAAGGAACCAGTCTATTTTGATAATTTAACTACTCCTGAAAAAATTTTTTTTATCATTGTATTTTATATCTCGATTAAACTATATGTTAGAGATGAAAATATAATTTTTTCGAATATCTCTATTTTAAATAAATATAATAAAGCAGGTTCTATTTTCAGAACAATTAGAAAAATTTTACCGATTTTTAAAAAAGACGATTCCCTATCAAAATTTAATATAATCTTTCTTATGGCAAATTTAGAATTAAAAAAGGAAATCAAGAATTTAAAAGTTAATACAATTAAAGAGAGTTGAATTTATTGTCAAATGAAAAAAACAAATTTAATACAAATGTTAGAAATATTACGAAAATGATTTTAACCAATCCTCAAAAAATTATTAGAGAAGAAGATCTTAGAAATTTAAGTAAAGATTTTAATTTTGAACTGATTATGAGTAACGTTTATCTAAACTTGAAAAATGTAGGTTTCGAGCTTATTAAAACAAAGTTTATTGAACAACAATTTTATATTCTAACTTCTGATGGCAAAGATGATAATATTACTCCATCTCAGTATGGAATTTTAGCTTTAATAATAGCTTTAAGTAAAGAAGTTGATGAAAATATAAAGATCGATGATTTAAAAGAAATTTTCGGGGATTTGTGGGATACGGATATCCAATTTTTAATCAATTATGACTATCTAAGGAAATTTGAGGATTTAGGGATAATTAAAGTTACACCTTTAGGTAAAGCAACGATGAAAAATATTATCAATGATTTAGAATTGAAAAACTTACTTAAAGTATTTGAAATAGAATGAAAATTGAAAATTAAAAAAAAAATTATTCCTCTGGTGGACTTTCTAAATCCACTTTAAATTGTTCAAAAATCTTTTTTACCCGATCTGCTGAAGGGCCTGTACCCCTTACTTCATTCTCATCTACAATAATCTTCCCATTTAATATTGAAATAATATTCTGGTCTTCTATGTAATTTACATGCCCTTTTGAAAATATAGTCGCAATTCTATCTGCTAACGCTTTCATTGGAAAAGGTTCTTCTTCAAGACTTACGAAGTTATAATAAGAACTTCTAATAAACAGTTTTGGGAACGAATTATTTTTTTCATTTTTCGCGTTTATTAAAATTAGATTAGAATCATCAGAGACTCCTTTTAATTGACCAACAAAAAATTTATCTTTATCTAGATAGACTTTAACAATCTTATCAATTAATAAACCTAACTCCGTATTATACTGTCTTATTGACATAATATATCAGACTTTATTTTATTACTATATTTATCTTTTTTTGCTTTTATTCTTAATTTAACTAATTCAAAATACAATTTATAAGTTTTGAGATATTTTCTCCGGTTATGGCGCTAGTAATAAAGATTTTAAGATTTGGATTAATATTATTTGCGTCTTTAATCATATCTTCAATGTTAACTTCCATAACATCTTTTAAATCTATTTTATTAATAACAGCAATATCAGAATATTTAAATAACATTGGATGTTTTCGAATGACCCATGGACCTTCTGTTATAGAGACTATTACAATTCTTTTTTCAGTACCTAATATAAAGTCAGAAGGACAAATTAAGTTCCCGACATTTTCTATGAAAAGTATATCTATTTCATTTAAATCCATGTTTTTTAAAATTTGCGAGATATGATATGAATTTAAGGCACATTCTCTCCCCGTATTAATCTGAACTGTTCTTACACCATGTCTTTCGATTCTATTAGCATCTATTCTAGTAGCAACATCTCCATTCAACACACAAATTCTAAATTGTTTTGAAATATTTTTAACTATACTTTCTATAATCGCTGTTTTACCTGCTCCAATTGCACCTACAAAATCAAAAGATCTTATATTTTTCTCTTTTAGTATTTGCTCATTTTCTTCTGCTAATCTATCATTATTTTCAATTAGATCTTCATTTAATTCAATTATTTTTGAAATTTTCTTTTCGGACATTATTGCTGTTTAGAATCTTTTAATTCCAAAAAGGATATAAAAATAAAAATTTAATCCTTGATAATATTTATGGAATTGAATTTAAATAAAAAGGAAAACTTATAGTCTTCCAAATTGATATCGATAAACGATATAAGCTCCTAAAATTCCTCCTAATTCAGGAAGATAAAACAATATATATATTGGGGAATAAAACGCATAAAATAAAGCTGGAATTAATCTAATTAACACAATAAATAACAGAAAAGATCTCCCTCTCATCCTTATAGGAAGAAAATACATTAATGCTGTAACCTGGCGATTCATTATTGGAAAAATCGAAAATGATAATAAACTTAATATTCCTCCCCAAGCTAAGCCAACAGGAACAGAAAGTGTCAAAGGATAGAATCCAATTAATGATAATCTTAATAAAATATAAAAAAAAGCTGAAACTAGGCATCCTATAAGATACAATTTAAATAAAAACTTGATACCATAGCTCATTTCAATATTTCTGGCCATAAAATACAAGAAATATAAAATAATAAACAAAAAGAAGAGACTTAGAATATCTCCAGAGCTAATAAAAAGGCTTGTAAATAAAGTATGAAACATAAATTTATAAACTAATCCATTTAAACTCAAATAGATGTATTCTGGAGTATAATTGTAATAAAAAAATAAAGCAACAACCGAAAATATTAAAATCATAATAAATAAAGTCTTTGTACCTTGATATTGAGATGTTTTTCTATATGGTCTTTTAAAAGTTCGAAGAGTTCTTTCTCTTTGCTTTTCTTGTCTTCTTAAATATTTTTTTAATGTTTTTGGCCCTTGATCTAAATAAACTCGTGATGTTGGTTGTTTTAATGTGGCATCTGGATATGCTTTTCTAGAATCTATATGAGTGTCAGATACAATAGGTATGTGTTTTTGTTCAAAAGTACATTCATGATTTTCTGGTAATCGATGCTTTTTACAATATGTTCCTCCGCAATATTTACAATTAAATGGTAAATAACCGATTTGATCGCCACAAAATTCACAAAATGTCAATTCTTTCACCAAGAAATCAATAAATTATTTTAATAAATTGATCAAAAAAATCAAAAGTATAATTAATTAAAATTTTCACCATTCATAATTTTTACTCTTTATGTTTTGCAATTCAACTATTTTAACATAAAAGATCCAAATTTAAGAGGTGAATAAAAAATAGGGATTAGATCCTCTCTTTTATACATACTTATGCAATATAAGGATTTGTATCAACTGGGGCATAAATAAGCAGAAATGTAGTTATTAAAAGCACTAGTAATGAGAGAGCTAAAACTATATATACTTTTTTATTCCATTTCCAAATATTCTGTCCATCCAAGATACCAATAGGAATCATATTAAAGCTACCTAACATGAAATTTAAATTTGCTGCTAACCCTATTAAACTATTTAGGGGATAAGTTGGAATGATAAATGATACTGTGAAAAGAATTAAACCGTACACAAGATTAACGGTAGGTCCTGCTGCTTTACATAAACCTGTAGTTCTATCAATTTTACTTAAACCTAGCACAACAACTGCTCCTGGTAATGCTAAAGTTGGAAAACTTAATCCTCCTCCGAATAAGGAATATAAACCAAAAATCAACCCAGACACAGTTAATATCATTCCAAAAGTTAATAATCTAAATTTTGTTTGGAGTCCAAAATGTATCGCTACTTGTCTGTGTCCAAGTTCATGAAACAGAAAAGCTGTAGCATAAAACGTAGCCAACATAAAAATTCCCCACTCATATCCCGTATTAATTAAACTTGGATAAAAGGTTAAAATGCCAATAAGAAAAATAAGTGATACTCCTATTATGAAATGAAAAAGTTCTGATTTATGTGGCAATAAAATCCCTTTAAATTTAATTCCTGAATCTGGATCAAATGCATTTGGAGGAATCTGTGATTCTTGACGATACCAAGTATAAGTTCCATCCGTAGTTCCACGTATTACGCCAGGAGGCATTTGTTGTCTGTATATTCGTTCCTGTGAAATATCTAAAATTTGAGGAGGTTCAGTATAAGTTGTAATTGGTGGTTCTTGAGGGCTAAAACTTTCTTTTATAATATTACATTCATGATTAATTGGTTCTTTATGTAATATACAATAATTTTGTCCACATTCACTACAATAGAAAGGATCACCACTAATTTCTTCCCCACAATGAGCACAAATAGTCATTTAAATACCCTAATTTATATTATTCTACTTTATAAAAAGAAATTTTTTTAAATTAATTATAAAATTAAAAATATAAATTTCTTTTGAGAATATTTTTTAAATTATTTTTTTAAAATAATTTATTCTTACTTAATAATTATTAATTTTGAATTAAGTAAAATATATTAACTTAAAGTACACTAGTTAATTAAGGTTAAATTTTCATGGTTATATGATATGAGCGAAGGAGAGAATGAAGATAAAGAGTCCATGAATGAGGAACGTAAAAAACTTAATGAAATGGGCTTAAATAATACATGGAATATCTTAACAAATGTAGAAAAGAAAAAGAAACAGTCCGAAGATAAACCAACTTTCCGAGGATTCAAATAAATTCACTATAATTTATTTTGTTCTCTCTTAAAAAGTAAATTTTATACTAATTATTTTAAAATAACTAAACAAGTAAAAAGTTTAATTATTGAAGAAAACAAAAATGGAATATTATGCCTATTTAAATCAACAATTAAAAGGAAATTGTATATATATTCATAGACCTGTAAAAAGAATATACAAAATGAAGATAAATTTATATTAAAAAAAAAATAATTCTAGCTCAAAATATTAATTTTAAATATTAACAGAATACTTGGGGAAGATAATAAATGGGTCATAGAGTATATTGTCCCACCTGCGAACAGGAGGTCGTTTTACGTCGGAAAAACTTCGATCATGTTTATCACGAGGTACTCTGTTTTATGGTTATCCTGACTCTGGGATTGGGCTTTATAATTTACTTTATCTTAAAATACAGCAAAAAACCTAATACATGTCCCAATTGTGAATCTGTTTTTGATTTAAATAACCTTCCTTCAATAAAAACAAATATTAATAAAACTTTTGAAACTAAAAGTAAGTTTATATTTCCTTAATTTTCATTTTTTTATTACATCTTGGGCAGGTTTTATCATTATCAGTGATTACTTTCTTCATAATTGTTTTTTGATATTTACATTTAACATTTGGGCAAATAAGAGTATATTTTATTAATTTAATTGATTTTTTTTCTACAGCCTCCTTTTGAGAATTGTCAATTCTGCTTTTTTTAGCTTTAACGGGTGATTTTTTTATCTTCTTTGTTTTATTTTCATCATCTTGTTGTTTAAGCCATTTATTTAAGCCCATTCAAAATCACTTCAGAAATTATTCATCTTACAATAAAAAAGACTTAAAATATACATTTAAATAATTGCATCTTATAAATTAAACCTAATAATTAAAAAAAGAGAAAAAAATAAAAATTTGTTTGTCAATGATATTTTTTTAAAAAACTTGAACTTCTCCAGCTATAAGTCTCTTTCTTAAATCTAAAAAACTATCTTTACTAAGCTTATCATTTGATACTTCTTCTGCTATTTTCCTTATTGAATTAAAGCTTACGTTATCAGCAGGAATTAATTCTATAGAATTCACCCATGGATCAGTTATGGGTCTACCTATTTGAGATAATAATTTAACATGTGCTTCTACAATATCACCTTGACCTTGTTTAATAATTTCCCTTGCTATCTCTGTACTTATAACATTATATAATTTTCCTACATGATTTATAGGATTTTTTCCACAAACAGCCTCTAAACTCATGGTTCTACAAGGAGTAATAAGTCCGTTTGCCCTATTACCTCGACCAACCTCTCCATCATCACCTGCTTCTGCAGACGTACCTGTTATAGTTAAGTACAATATTCCTTTTTTTATGTTATCTGCTACATTTACTTGGCAAGATACATTACGTTCTGGGATAATATCAGCAGCTAAATTTAAAATCGCATCTTTAATTTGATTAGTATAGCTGACATATTCATCTGGACCTTTTATAAATTTACTGATCATGGCTGCTGCGATGGTAATACCAATATCATTTCCAATTCTCTCAACCATTACTTTTACATCTTCTCCTGAAGCTTTACATTTTTCTTTGAATTTATCTGAATTAATCAGTTTTTCTGCTTCTAAAGCTATTTTCTCAACATCCGAATATGGAGCATATCCTACTCCAAAACTAGTGTCATTCGCAAGGGGAACTTCTTCAGTATGATGAGACTCATCAAAAACTCCTGTTAAATCTATTGATCCTGGTCTAACAGCATAATCAAACTGGATATCTCTATTCAAATCAAGATTTCTGAAAATGCTGGAAAGTACCTTACGCTGAGTTTCTATACAAATAGTTGGAATAGGTATATATTCAAGCTTATGTTCACCATCTCCACATTCTTTAAGAATTTGATTTATTGCTCTTCCAACGATTAAAAAGTATTGCGGTTGGATAATCTGACCTCCACCATATTCAGGTCTAGCAGTACCTCCAACGAGAGCCGCTTTATCGACATTATGGTGGTATACACGATCAAAATTCTCAAGATAATATTTGCATAGAGCTCTAGAACAAGCATCAGCAACAGCATCGCAAACTGTATCGGGATGTCCAATTCCTTTCCTTTCACAAATTTCTGGGAAATCGCTTTTTTCTATTGGTTTAAAATCTGCTAACGAAACTTTTAACATTTCATTTAACCAACTTCTTATTTATATAAATCGTTGTTTTAAATATATTTTTAAATCATTTATCAGTTAAATTCCTTATTAAATGAAAAATGAAATTATAAACATTTTTCGTAATTATAATAAGTAACCTTAAAAAATATTTTGTATAATAATTATGCAAGTAAAGCATAAAAAAATCTCATAAAAAATGGAAATTTTACCTGCTTTAAATGATATAAAGCGATTACGGAAAAAACTTAACATTAGCCAGCAAGAACTTGGAAGGATATTAGATATCCGCCAATCCACAATTTCTAGAATCGAAAATGGAACTATAGATCCGCCTTATTCTAAATTAAAAAAAATTTATGAATACTTAGAGAATGAACGTAAGATTCGTGTAAAATCAAAAAAACATGCCGAAGATGTTATGATAAAAAATATTATCTCTATCAAATCTAAATCTACCATAAGAGAAGCAGTTTTTCTATTAAATAAACATGAAATTTCACAATTACCAATAATAGAAAATAATCAGAATTTAGGAAGCATAACCTCTAAGAAAATTCAGAAATATATAACAGATAATCCCGAAATAATTAATATGGATGTATCCCTTGTTAAAGAACTTCCTTTTCCAGAAATTGGTAAAAACTGGAGCGTGAAGGATATATCTGATTTACTTTTAAAGTATCCAGCTGTTTTAGTAAGGCAGAATAATGATTATATTGGAATAATTACTGATTCTGATCTTCTTAAAATACCTAGTAAAAAATAAATTCTTATAAATATTAATCATTCTTCGAGGAAAAATCATATATTTAGAATTATTATTATATATTAAGAAAAAAAATAATTTTTTTATTTAATATCATTTTTTTTAGATTAGATTTGATGATTGAAAAGGCAATTGAGAGAATTGAACTTGTATTAAAGAATGCAAATTATGAAACATTAGTATTAGGAAATTTTGCGTTAACGAAAAACAAATTTTGTTTTGATTTATTAGTTAAAAAGGATGATTTGATCTTTAGCATTAAAATTTTTCCTAATATCGATAATATAAATTCTGACATTATTCGCGACATTAAATCTTTATCTATGATTCTCAAATCAAAACCTATCTTAATTGGAATTAAGAATAGATACCAAAAATTAGACGATCATACGATTTATGTAAGAGAAGACTTGCCATTTATTACTTTAAATACCTTTGAAAATATAATTAATAATAAATATCCTTACATCCTAGCACGAAGGGGTGGTGGTGTAATATTTTTAGATGGAGAGTTAATGAAAAAGTTAAGGGAGGATTGTTTATTAACAAGGAAAGAATTATCAGAAAAATTAGGTGTGACAAAAAGAACATTATGCGCATATGAAAATGAAACTATGCGCCCGTCTGAAATTATCGCTGAAAAATTATTAGATATCTTAAAAAGCAATCAAATTTTTAAAAAAATCAATATTTTTGGATGGCCAATTAAACTTAATATGGATGATAAGGAACTAATCGAAGAAAAAGAATTAACTGAATTTGAGGCTCATGTTCAAGAGATAATAACAGATATAGGCATTGGTTCTTATTGGTATAAAAAGGGCTCAATACCATTCAAATTGTCTTTATATTCTATTTCTGAAAAAAAAGAATCAGAAGGATTTTTTCCTCTATTTTCTGGTATTTCAGAGCAACAAGCCAAAATTAATGAAGTAAGTTTTAAATGTTTAAGGAGTTTCACAAATCTATTCCAGAAGACTTCAGTATTCATTGTTAATAATGATATAAAAATCCCTGAGGGAATTAAAAAAGAAAAAATACCTATTGTTAAAATTAAGAATTTAGAAAAAGTAGATGACGAAGAGGAATTCATTGAACTTATCTATGAATCATGAACGGAAAATAGAATTAATTTGTGGGATAGATGAGGCTGGTAGAATTTAATTCAATTCGAATTAAGTGTTAAAAGGCTCTGTCTTAGGTCCTATGGTCATATGTGGCATATGTTTTCTTAAGTCAAAAATTGATTTTTTAACTGAAATAGGAGTCAAAGATTCAAAAAAATTATCTTCTAAAAAGAGGAATCAACTAGCTTCTCTTTTAAAAGATAACTGTTATTCTCATAAAATAATGATAATTAGTCCTAAGGAGATAGATGAAAGAGAAACTAAGAAAATTACATTGAATCAACTTGAAGAATTAAAAATGGCAGAAATAATTAATGATTTAAAACCTAATCTCATATATTTAGATGCTGCTGATGTCAATGAAAAGAGGTTTGGAAAATCCATAGAAAAATTGCTCAACTATGTTCCAAAAAAAATCATATCTAAACATAAAGCTGATGATATATACCCAATAGTTTCTGCAAGTTCCATAATTGCTAAAGATAAAAGAGATGCATTGATTAAAGATCTTCAAAATGTATATGGAAATTTTGGCTCAGGATATCCTTCTGATGTAATGACAGTTAAATTCCTAAGAGAATTTATAAAAAAATATAAAAAAACTCCAAAATTTGCTAGAAAATCATGGGATACAACTAAAAAAATTATAAATGAAGAATTATCTAATAAAAAAATAACAGATTATCTTAATTAGTTGCTTTTTTAACTATTAATATGATATGGTTAGCAGCATATTTATGTATGTTTATAGTTTCTAGGATATTGTATCCGCTTTTTTCAATGATCCTTTTTTCTTGGGCATAAATATACTCTGATCTTTTTATACTATCAATTGATTGAGATTTAATAGCGATAATTAATATACCTTCTTCTTTAAGATAATAATTGCAATTATTTAGGGCAATTTCAGCCTGTCTTGGTTGAGCTATATCTTGATAAATTACATCTACATCAGTAAAAATGTACTTAGCATAATTTTCTGGAAAACGAGCATCTGCTAATATTGGAATAATATTTGACCTTTTTGAGGTATTTTGTATTAATTGTCTCATGCTTCTCTCAGCGAATTCTACACCAAAAATAATTCCAGAAGGCATGATATCAGAAAAGTGAGAAATTGTTGTGCCTGAAGATGCTCCTAAGTACAAGCAATTTATATTATCCGAAAAAAAATTTGTTAAAGGATTTTCTAAAATTAAAGCTGCCAATTTGCTTCTAAATGGATCCCATTCTCTATATTCTACATCTTTATAATTTACTAATTTCTCTCCATAAACTAATTCTCCTTGTACTAAATTCTTAGTATACAATTTCAATTTTTCCTTAGATCCAGAGATAAACACATTGTGGAACTTTGGATGGTTTCTAATTTCTATTTTTGACATAATCTCACAGTTCTATTTTCTTTTTTTCCTAGATTTTTTTTTCTTACTTCTAACTTGTTGTACTTTTTTTGAAGGACTAGGATATTTTTCTTCAATTTCCTTAAATTTTTCTTCAATTTCTTTTGAAAGTACATCTCCAATAAATTCACCAGAGAAAAAGTCAACTTTAGCTGCAATTCCAACTTTCCCTGCAACAACACGAGCAAACTTCCCTCTATGATAAGATTTTGCAGATCTAATTTGATTCCACTGAAATATTAAACCGTGTTTTGGTCTTTTTTCACCAGTCTTCAGAAATCGGTATAATGCTTTTTCTGCTCCTAGTAATTGAATTCGAGATGCTGGCATATATGCTAATTTTTGTAATCCACCTGCTTTCGCTATCAGCTTTGCTCCAATTAAAGAACCAATTAGAGCATTAACGTTAGGTGCAATTTTTTCCATTAATTCGACTAAATAAATCTCTAACTGTTGGCGATAAGTATCTAAAGATATAATTTGATCTGCATAATTTTTTACTGGAATAAGATTAATTTTAGCGCCCATTGATTCGATAGCGTATTTTTCCAATATTTTAATTTTACTTTCTTTCAAATCAAGATTTTTTTCAATATTTTCAAATGTAAAATTTTCCCTTGAACCCAAAATTGAAATTGATTTCGCTAATATAATATTATCCTCAATAACCTTATCTGTTAATTCAGGAAAATGCAAACCGTACCATTCTCTAAGATGGCTTGAAAAAAGACTTATCGACTTTTTTAAATCATCTATGACTGTGATAATTTGAGTAATTATATTATCAGGATGTCCACTTGCTTGACTAACTTTACTTCTTGTTAATTCTTCACTTACTTTTTTAAATCGAGCAATGATATCTTCATTTGTTTTATATATTCCAATTCCTTTTAAATTGGATAATAAATTAAAGCGAAAATTTTTAAGATCTATCGATTTAGGTTCAAAAATTGTTTTATATTCCAATATTTCTAAAGTATATGATTCTAAATCTTTATTATCAAATACAAATTCGTTATAACCTACTCTCTTCAATTCTACTAATAGGTTAGTAAATACGTTTTGAACTATTCCATTATCTAAAGAATTAAAAAATTCGACTATTTTCGTATAATCATCATCAAAATCAATGAAATTTAAAATGTTTCCAGTCTCATCAAACGCAAAAATCCCAATTAAAGTATCTGCTATGTATGATTTCATCTTTATATGTTAAAGTTATTTTTTCTTGATTAATAATTTTTATAAAATTATATGAAAATCCGAAAAGAACTAAAAATCCTATTAACCTGTTATATATAGAATAATGTTTAACTACATCATATGTAGAAACAAGCTATCTGTTTCTTAATATATTTTTTTCTGGGTATTCAATTTTATAGTCAAAAAGATAATTACTCAAAAGTCTGTTCAAGTCTGGATTTATGATAAAAAAAGAGAGAATAAGATAATTTTAGGTTAAATTTCTTTATTATTTTTCTTTTGATTTCAAATCAAAGTATGCATTTTCTAGTACACCAAGATATTCTAGTAATTCCTTATTAGATTTAGATTTTTGCTCATACGCTACCTTAATAACATTTAAAAGATATTTAGGGAATATCAAATCAATATAAAAATCGGAAACAAGTGCGTAATACTCAGTACCATTATCATCTTTATATACCTTAATCATTTGAGCATCATATAATTTTTTAAGGACAGAATAGATATCATCAACTCCT
>JBHLOG010000253.1:0-3544 GCA_048940765.1 Promethearchaeota archaeon
ACCCAAAAGCTACAATTGAAATACTTGGCTCTCATGAATGTGTATATAACGTCACCCAAGCAAGTAGCAATTTATTTTATACACACTCTTACATTCGAAATATAAATCAATTAGATAATTTAATTTCGTTTATAAGAGATAAAGGTGAAATAAATGAACTAACAGTAGGTATCGAGAAACCACTATTTTCCATGGGAGATGAAGGTTTAATAAACATTTCCCTTTCAGATTTAGATTATTTAATTATAAATTCATTAAAGGAAAATTCAAGAAAAGCCATAGCAGACGTAGCAGATGAAATTGGAAGTTCCACTAAAACTATCAGGCGACACTTAGATAAATTGATTGAGAAAAAACTCGTTTTATTCACAATTGATTGGTATCCTGATAAAACATCTGAATTTTTATCATTTATTATTTTAAAAGTAAAACCGGGAATAAATTTAGATGAAAAAAAAGTAATGGATGAATTAAAAAATCAATATGGTCAAAAAATATTGTTTTCTTGGTCATTTAGTAATCTCCCTGATCTGATAATAATTTGTGTTTGGATAAGTGTTATGAAAGAACTTCAAGATATTGAAACTTTCCTTAGATCTAAAGAATTTGATTCTGTTGATGTTACTGTATTAGTCGAAGGAAAAAATTTCCCTACTTGGCGTGACTCCTTTCTAGAAGCAAAAATCAAGGAGATCAAACAAAAAAATAAATAGATTTCGATTTTTCTAAATTAACTCTTTTAACCCATATAGTAGATAGAATGGACTCCATTTTAAAAAATTCATTTATAAGTAATATTTATAAATAGTTATAAAATTTCTTTAAACTGCATTCCTTCATGTTTTTTGATATTTTTAAAATAATATTATTACTTTCTATCACCCAAGTGGATGAAAGATTGCCCATTATTGACTATAGATTTTCATTTTCTTCGAACTACTCAATTCACATTAATATTATAAAACATCTTGAACGTTTCTATATCAAATATTGGACTATAAATAATTCAATAAAATCTAATGAATTATAATAATAATAAATTAAAATAAAGGTGACTTCAAAAATGGTAATTAAATCAAATAAATATGAATCTATGAGTCCTGAAGATATTTTTAATCCAGATAATGAAAATGCAATAGAAGTAAATAATTTGAAGAAATACTTCAAAACAAAATTTGAAATTATTAAAGCTGTAAATGATATTTCTTTCAGTGTTAAATCCGGAGAGATTTTTGGATTATTAGGACCAAATGGAGCAGGAAAAACCACAACAATCAATATCTTAATTGGATTAATTAAACCAACTGACGGAACAGCGTTTATTTATGGTTATGATATACAGGATGATAGCTCAGATGTTAAAGAATTAATTGGTGTTTGCCCCCAGGAACATGCCGTATTTAAATTTTTAACAGGAAGGGAGAATATAGAACTATTTGGAAACCTATATTCGATGCCGAAAGATGAAATAAAAAGCAGAGCAGATGAATTAATTAATGAATTAGATTTCTCAAATGCGAGTAAACATAAAACGAAGGGTTATAGTGGAGGGATGTTAAGTCAATTAAATTTGATTATGTCTATTATCAATAATCCCAAAATCATTTTCTTAGACGAACCAACAGTTGGAATGGACCCACGAGCACGAAGAAAGACATGGAACTTTATTGGTAATTTTAAAAATGAACGAAAGACAGTGTTACTTACAACTCACTATATTGAAGAAGCTGAAGCTCTATGTGATAGAGTCGCAATTATTGACTATGGAGAATTGCTAGATATTGGTACACCACAAGATTTAATGAAGAAATATAAATCAGATAATTTAGAAGGTGTCTTTATGAATATTACAGGAAGAAGAATTATGGAGGGAATGTAAATGAATACACAACGACTCTTTGTATTATTAAAGATGGAATTAAAGAAAATTATAAGAGAACCAGCTTACCTTTTTTTAATGTTTCTATTTCCAGCAGTTCTCACGATAATTTTTGGTTTTACCTTCAGTGATCCAGAACTAGGAATGTCATTTAGTGCAATGGCGCCCGGATTATTTGCTTATGCGTGTATTTTCATAATAATGATTGTAGCACAATCTTTTTCTGATGAAAGAGAACAGGGATTATTAAGAAGATTAAGTATTACACCCATGAAAGCTTCTGATTTCATGTTAAGTCAAATTCTATCAAATATGATAATAGCTATGCTGCAAGTTCTCATTGTTTTCATTTTAGCTCAACTCTTTGACTTTAGACCACAGGCAGATATTTTAGGCATTTTGCTAGCAATTTTGCTTATGGCAATTTTTTCTCTTAGTTCTGTTGGACTTGGATTAATTACGGCTACGATCGCTAAAAGTGCTGGTGTAGCAACTGGCTTATCTTTTCTCTTTATACTACCTCAAATGTTCTTGGGAACTTTTATACCAGTAACTAGTAATACGCGTATGTTAGCAATCTTTCTTCCAAGTTATTATGTTACAGACGCTTTAACATCAATATTTAATGGAGATTCATTACTCAGTAAAAATATTATGATTGACTTTGCATTTGTTTCAATAGTGAGCATAGTAATTGTAATAATTGGTATTCAGATATTCAAAAAATTTGGAAATAAATAAGTCTTTACTTATTTTTTTTAAAAAAATTACCCAACTTTTTTATTTTATAATATTTATTGAATTCTTTTTTTTATAACGGACTATTAAATAGAATGCTGAACACATCAATAGAGAAGATATAACGATACCTAAAATCGCAGCTCCGTAATCACTTGTTATCCAACTAAATATTGGAACCCATGGAGATACTAAGTTTTCAAGCCAAGATTCACCATTTTGCTCAATCAATACACGTTCTAATCCATCAGGTGCCTCCGATAAAATTCCAATTGTGAATCCTACTGCTATCATCACGAACAAGATTCCTGTAATTGCCACTATTGAAAGTATCGGTTTTCTATACTTAGAAATATTAATAGTTAATACTTTTTCTGTCATAATTGATTCTGTTGTAATAAACTCTGGTTTTACTCTATAAATATAAAATACAATTAAACCAGAGATAATTGCTTCTCCAATACCTATCAAAACGTGCCAATAAACCATAGCAGGAATTGCTATCCCAAATGGAACTGCTCCAGCAATACTTATTTCAATACCACAGAAAAAAGAGGCTAAAACAATAGAGATATAGGATCCAATTGCTGTAGCTATTGTAATTTTCATCTCTTTTTTTATAGATGTTTTATTTAAGATTTTTGCTATAATTACAACAATGTAAAATCCAATCATCCCTCCTATTATTCCCATATTAAATGTATTTGCTCCTAAAGCTAATATCCCTCCATCTCCAAATAAGCTTTGTACAACTAAAACTAGAAAAAGGATAATAACTGATGCCCAAGGACCTAACATAACTGCAATAAGAGTACCTCCAATCAAATGACCAGAGGTGCCCCCTGGGACGGGATAATTTACAAATTGAAAAGCAAATATAACTGCTGCCAAAACACCAATATATGGAATTAATTTATCAGAATCTTC
>JBHLOG010000254.1:0-3543 GCA_048940765.1 Promethearchaeota archaeon
GCATCTTTTCTTTCAAGTGTCATAATATCATGGAGGAGATTTTGCTTAAAAAAAGTTGATATTATAATCCATTAGACGATCTATTCTTCACGCTTAGGAAGGATGGATTAAGTGAATATCTAAAGAATAGATGTTTTTAAAAAAAAGAATCTTCAAGAATTAATTATAGGACACTCATAATGATTTGTATGATTGAACTAATTTGATTCCGAATTCTTTGCATTTTGGAAGCTCCTCATATACTATAGGCCCTTTCGAAACTCCTGTACCTTCAACTTTTATAGACAGTCCTGGACTTGCTTTTGTTAAATCCGGCATCGTTTCGCTAATCTGTTGCTCCATCTTTTTAACAGCTTTCTCAAAGTCAGCTGTTATATAGGTGTCAAATACAGCATAAGTTTTGGCCTTTAATTGGGATTTTGGTAGTTTATTGATAAATTTCTTTATCGAGCCTACATGCCGTCCAAAATGATTCGGCGATCCTATTAAAATTAAGTCATAGGAAGCTTCTTTTTTGAGGTTTACATCTTTTACATTATTAACTATTACTTCATTACCCTCAATAGAAATGATTCCTTCTGCTATTAATTTGGCTACTTTTTCAGTATTTCCATACTTTGTATCATAAACTATTAGAGCTTTCACTTTGATATACCTCTTTTAATAATATTATAAGGATATTATATTTTTAATTAACCTTAATAATTAAATTTTTTGAGTAAATTCTGTTATTTTTATTATTGCGCTAAAGAAAAGGGAATAAATGGAATTTTAATGAACTTAACTAATAAAGTATCATTATTTATCCATGAGATGCTCCAAATCATCTCAAGAGTAAGCCTTCACAGATTTTAATGTATATTTAACAAAAGAAATTACAGGAGTTGTGCAATATATGATAGAAATTTTTGTAGCAATAGTTCTTGAACTAAATCTGATTCTTCTAATGATAACTTAGCTAATCGTATATATTTCATTCAATTAAAAATTAAGAAAATTACCATTAGATTTACTCCTTAGAAATTTTTAAATTCTTAATTATATTGAGTTCCACTCAAATGGATAAATTACTAAATTTTAAATTTGTTCGCTAAATGAAACTATTATCTTGAATCTGCGAAAGATATGACATTTTAATAATTAAAGATGCAAAAATAGCACTAAATTTTATATGTATTTTTACAGTTATCAATTCATAAAATTCGATATATTTCAATTTATTAAAAATAAGTAAGTTGACTAACTAAATGAGCCAAAAAATTAATGAACCTTTATCTGATATTAAAGATTCAAAACCAAGAGCTAAAATATATCACAAGTTTTCACTTTTTAGAGTATTTATTTATGAATCTTCAACAATTCTCCATTACTTAATAGGAGGAATAGGATTAATTATAGGATATACATTTTTATCACTTGGGTATCTAATTGGTGTAATTTATATCATTTTTGCTTTTCTCCAGATGTATGTTCTTATGCCATTGACCGTGTGTCCAAATTGTGTGTATTACAGAATGAAAGATTCCCGTTGTGTTTCTGGTTTAAATAAAATCTCACGAACATTAGCAAAGGAAGGAAATGCAGAAGATTTTCCAAAAAGGGCAGAAGGTTTACTTTGCTATAATAATATCTATATGGCTGCTTTATTCTTTCCAATCGTAGCATCTGTTCCGGCTTTAATTTTCAATTTCTCTTTATATGTATTAATACCCTTTTTGATTGTTATTGGTTTACTTCTATTTCGTTTCTTTGTTATATTCCCAAAAATAGCATGTTTG
The DNA here is from genome assembly GCA_048940765.1 of Promethearchaeota archaeon. Lineage (GTDB taxonomy): Archaea > Asgardarchaeota > Lokiarchaeia > Sigyniarchaeales > SOKP01 > Loki-b32. Next base: position 1,779 of record JBHLOG010000254.1, read on the forward strand.
CATTGTAACGCAAAATTTACATGCCCCATCGGTGAAAAAATAGGCGTTCGAGAAAAATGAATATGATAACCTTCATTCAATAATTAAAAGCTGTTTTAATATATAATGGAAAATCTTTTATTAAATTAAATTCTTATATTTTTATCAAAAATAGGTAAAATTGTGTGAGATATGGTTCTTTCAATAATTAGTGGAATATATGCGATAATTGTAGGAATAGGTATTATAGGACTTTGGACAATGTTGCTTCTTACAAACCAAGTACCCGAATTAAAAACGGAACCCGTAGCGATAAGATTTCATATAACTGTGGAAATGACAATGGGGATTCTCTCTCTACTAAGCGGCATCTTTCTTCTTATTGGGCTCTCTTGGGCACCTTATTTCTTTATCCTCGCAATGGGATTAGTTATTTATGCCGTAATCAACTCATCAGGGTATTATAGCCAAAGAAATCAGTGGTCATTTGTGATTATGTTCGGTATAATTCTTATTACTTCAGTTAGCCTCGCAATATTGAACATATTCTCATAATTTTTATTTATTCGAAAAATAAACACTATTTTCGTACATCTGAATAATATAGAAAAATTTCTAAAATTTCTAATAAAATTTCTATTTTATTTTTTGTTTTATTGATGCAACCTCTTTAGGAAAATTCTTATTGAGCCTATTCTTTTTTAAATTTTCCTTAATAATCATCTGAATGTGCTCATTATCGATATTAATATAATCATTTAAGAATTTAAAACCTTCATCTGGATTCGCCTGCACTATAACGCTTAATGTATAAGATAACCCTTTTTTCAAAATTTTAAATTCCTCTGAGGAGAAATCATCACACGAAATGATCTTAGAAATTGTAAGTTCATGAAGCTCTAAAGCAATTTTGGATATCGTGTTGTTAATTAAGACAGAAGGATGAGCTAATGCTGCCACTATAGCTCGCATTGTAAGCCAATTCATATCATCAATCCACTCCTTTAATTCAGTTAAAGTTTTATGCGGATGCTTTATTAATAATTTCTGAAGTCCGAAAGCAACAGCTTCTCTCATTCTCCACCTTTGATCTTCAGATAATCTTTTAAGAATAATTAAGGATTCATGGTAATACTCCGGATTAGAAGCTCCGATAGCACCAATAGCCCAAGTTCCACAAAAAGATAAGAATTCTTTTGGATTATTTGTAGGCGCTTTATCAGGAGTAAAACTAATTAAGAATAAACATAAATCCCATAATTTTTTAGGATTATCCTCTTCAAACTCTGCACTTATATCTGCAAATGCATTGGCCAACTCCAAGTTAGCTCTACGCCCGGGGAGATGACTATTATTTATAAAATAATCTATTAATAATCGCTTATCAAAAATTTCAAAATAAGCTCTAATAGTTTCGTTTAATTCGATATGATATTTCTCTCTTTTGTTCATATTATTGATGGCGCTTTCACTATGTCTAATTAAATCTAATTTATATAAAATTCATTTTTGTTAAATTAAGAGTTTTCCTATTACTTTATATGAAAATGATAGGAGCACTATTCTCATATCGTAATATTGAATCTACTAGTGTGAAGACATCAAATCATAAATATGAATTAAATCTTATACTTTACTTTCATTATATTATATAGATTAGAATTTGAATATTGTAAATAATAGTAATGCTAAAGCTTTAATTGGTACATCAGGTTGGATGTATAATCATTGGAAAGGTCCATTTTATCCAGAAAAATTTCCTAATAATAAAATGCTTAACCATTAT
>JBHLOG010000084.1:0-14684 GCA_048940765.1 Promethearchaeota archaeon
GTTTTAATTATATTATATGGTTATCCTTTAAAAAAGAGTGTAGGAACTGCTTTAATCTTAAGTATTTTTATGTGTCTTTTCACTTTTAGCATTTATCAAATAATTGGTTATAGCTTTGAAGCTAAATTATATTTTAATTGGGAATTTACCCTTTATCTTGGTATTGGGACACTTTTAACAGGTTTTATAATCTCTAATTACGTGCAAAAACTTTCAGCAAAAGCAATGGGAAGAGGAATGGGAGCAACAATGATTCTTTTAGGAACATTTTCTTTAATATTTTATTTTATATCTTAAAATATCTAAATTAAGAACAAATAGACATATTCTATTTAAGATTAAAATTTGGTATAGATTAGTTTTTTATTAAAAAAGTAAAACCTTTTTATTTTATTCAACTTAGTGTTATTCAAAATAAACATATTAAGAAATTTTTTAGGTGAAAACAATCACAGCTCAAATTGAAAAGGAAAAAGAAGTCTCTGTGACAGATCAAATGAAAAAATTTCTAATAAAAGGTTTTTATGGATTTAATACAATCCTTTGTTTTGGTATGGCAAAACGATTAGGAATTTTTGATTATCTTGATGAAAAAGCTAAAAAGGATTCAAATTCTGGTCCAATATCTTCAGTATTATTTACAATCAAGGAAATTGTCACAAATCTTAATTTAGATCCTGATTATCTAGAGGCTTGGATTCATTTGTCACTTGATTGCGGCATTTTTGAAATTGAAAACGTAGAAGAGAGAATCTTAAGAACTGCACCTCATGTGTATAATTTGCTTATTAATAAAGACCATATGTTTTATGTAGGTTCTATAATAAGTTTATTTTATTATTTTGCCCCATTCCAAGATTTAATAATAAAAATTTTCAAAACAGGGAGAATACCAGGCGAAGATGAAGTACCCGAAGATTTTCTAATGGATGGACATAGAAATAGCGCTAATTGGGGAAATATAATCGAAAGATTATTTTCCAAATATTTTAAGAAGTATAGTAGAACCTTACGGAAGGAGGGAACAATTTTAGAAGTTGGATGTGGTTATGGTTTCACTCTAAAGAATTGGGCTGAGAAATATAAAGGAGCAAAACTTATTGGAATAGATATTGACTCTCGATTTACATCTTTTGCTAAAAATTTAATAGAGCAAAACAATTTGAATGATAGAGTAGAAGTTTTGGATATTCCAATTGACAAATTTGCTAAAAGTAGTGGAAGTCAATTTGATTTGATATTATTGAATCAAGTGCTTCATGAAATGGACCATGATGAAGCATACAGGAGGAGTGTCTTTGAGGATTTATATTCTTTATTAAAGGATGATGGGATATTAATTGTAGGAGAAACTATTATTCCTGATGCTTTTTCTCCAAGAAAGGGATTTCAACTTTTTGATATCATGCATAAATTTCTTGAGGCCAAATTCGCAAGATTTTATGACGAAAAAAGTTTTAAGGACTTTATTGAATCAACGCCATTTAAAAAAGCTGAGCTCGTAAGAGAAAGAGGTGAATATTTTTGGGCGTTACAGAAAGAAAAATAAGTGATAAGAAAAAAAATTAAAAAACTTAATCCCGTATTAATGATTATTAGTTTTCTAATCAAGGTAAAATTAGAATTAAAAAGGAAGAAGTTTTATGGGCAGAAATAAATGATTAATTAATAATTATTAAATTGATTAAAATTCAAAAACTTTTTATCTCAAATTAATATATTAATTAGAATAATTTTCTTAATTTAATTGCAAAAGAGAATATTAAAAAGGCGACTTATAAGCTTATTTTATAATCATAATACAATATTTCTAAGAGTGAACTTCTATGGATGAATTAAATTGTGAAATCCTTATTATTGGTAGTGGACCTGCAGGCTTAACTGCGGGTATTTATTGCGCTCGGGCGAATAGGGATGTAATAATTTTGGATGGAAAGGAATTATCTGCTTTAGCAAGAACAAAAGAAATACAAAATTGGCCTGGAGAAATAGATATCAAGGGGAAGAATTTATTAAAAAAATTTAGAGAACATGCTGAAAGTTACTCTGAAAATATTAGATTCATTAAAGATGATGTAATTTCATTAATGATGGGAATGGGAACTAACATGATATCAACTAGAACTGCAAATATAACTACAGATATAGTAATAATCGCCACAGGTAGTGGAACCCGAAGAGAAATTATTAAGGGAGAAGATTCTTTACTTGGATACGGCGTTTCATATAGTACTTTATGGGATGGACCTTCATACAAAGATAAAGTAGTATATTTATATGGAAAAGATGAAGAAATGATGGAAGATGCTTTAGATCTGAAACAAATGGGATGTATTGTTCGAGTTATTACAAATGTAGGAATTGAAGAGTTACCTGAAACGGTTTACAAAGTTAAAGACGCTGGAATTGAAGTTATTGAGAACATGGAAGTAATCGAAGTAGTTCCGGATTCGGAGGGCATGATTCAAAAAATTTTATGTAAGTCTACTAAACCTGAATCAGAGGCTATTGAAGAAATAAAGGAATTTGAATTAAGTTGTTTATTTATTTTATCTCATATATCTTCTAATTCAATATTTAAAAAATCAGGTGTAGAATTAGATGATATGGGAAATATTAAAGTTGATGAAGAACAAAAAACGAATCTTAAAGGAGTTTATGCTGCTGGAGATTGTACTGGAGGAATTTTTCAAGTGGTTTTTGCTGTAGCAGAGGGTGCACGAGCAGGAATAAACGCCTGCAAATATCTTCGTCAATTAAAGAAAGAATGAAAAAATTAAATTTAGTTGATTAAACTAAATTTGAAAAGAAATAAAGTATTATTAAGATTATTATGTTTAAATTAGGTTTAATTTACAAAATATAGGGGAATAAACTTGTCTAAAGAAAATGAATTTGATCTAATAATTGTTGGAGGTGGACCTGCAGGACTAACAGCTGCAATTTATGGGGCACGAATGGGTTTAAAGACTGCACTCTATGAGTATAAAGGTTTTGGTGGTCTAGCTGGGACAGCTCCTAAAATTGAAAATTACCCAGGATTTAGTAGTATTCATGGTCTTGAGCTAACTGAAAAAATGAGAAAGCAAGCTGAGGACTGGGGAACTAAATTTTTCTATAATGAAGTCTTAGCAATCAATCCCGAGAAAATGATAATAACTATTTATGACGGAGAAGTTAAAGCTAAAGCAATCATAATTGCTACTGGTTCAAAGCATATGACGCTTGGATTGCCTAATGAGTTTGAATTAGTAGGGAATGGAATATCTTATTGTGCTACGTGTGATGGTCCTTTATTTCGAGATCAAGTTGTTGCAACAGTTGGGGGTAGTAATGCTGCTGGTTTAGAAGTAATTTATCTTTCGGGTGTTGCAAATAAGGTTTACCTTATTCACAGACGACATTGTATGCGAGCAGAAGCATGTATTGTAGATGAGGTCGATTCATTGCCAAATGTTGTACCAATGTATAATTGTATTATTGAAGAAGCTATAGAGAAGGACGATAAATTGGATTCGTTAAAAATCAAAAATCTTGAAACGGGCGAAATTTCTAACATTGATGTAAAGGCTCTGTTCATTGCAATAGGAGTTAAGCCACAGAGTGAATTAGCGAAAAAAGCAGGGATAGAACTAGATGAGGATAATTGTATTAAAGTTAATAGAAATCAAGAAACCAATTTTCCTGGTATATATGCAGCTGGAGATGTAACAGGGGGAATACGACAGGTAACAACAGCAGTAGGGGAAGGAACGACAGCAGCAATAAATGCATATCTATATATTAAACAAGGATGGTATGGAGAAAGAGGGCTAAAATAGCACATTAACTACTTCCCTTAATAATATTTCGACCCTTAAAGAATAAAAAATATTGATATTATGTAGATATTACACCAAATTATGTATTATCACGATAAGTTCCATATAATATGGAAAAAATTTCTGATTTCATAGAGGATTTTCTAATAGCCAAGGAAGTTGAGGAAGGTTGTTCTTCTTCAACTATTAAAGCTTATAGATATGACCTTCAAAAATTTATTGAGCTTGTTGGAGATTTACAGGTAAATTCTCCTCTATTACGGCAAAAAATTCGCCTTTTTTTAAAGAAACTAAATGATATGAATTATACCAAAAAAGGGATTGGGAGAAAAATAGCTTCTTTGCGTTCTTTTTTTAAATTTTTGGTACTTAATGAATTTATATCTAAAGATCCTATGAGTACCATTAAATCTCCAAAAATAAAACTGGAAGAAAGTTTACCAAAGTTTTTAAGAATTAATGATATTGAGAAAATTTTCACTAAACTAAAAGATAGGCGGCTATTTAACTCACGTAAGAGTGAACGATATTATTTAATTGTTAGATTATTATATTCAACCATGGCACGTGTGAGCGAGTTATGTAATATTAAAATTAGAGATATTGATTTCGAAAGAGGGTATATTCAATTGCGTGGAAAAGGAAATAAACAACGTATTGTACCTGTGGACCAAAAAACCTTAGAAATATTTAAGGAGCATCTTAAAGATCGGATAAACTATGATTCTGAGGATTATCTATTAGTGAATACACGAAACCAAAAATTAAGCCCTCGAGTAGTACAAGCAGACATTAAAACCATAAAAGAAAAATGTGGGTTTACTTTTGGAATAACACCGCATACTTTAAGGCATTCTGGGGCGACTCATTTAAGGCGTTCAGGGATGGATATAAGCGAATTACAAGATATTTTAGGTCATTCGAGCCCAAATACTACAAGAATTTATGCTAAGAACGATATAACAAAACTAAAAGAATCTTATAGTAATATGCATCCTCTGAATAACCTAGATAAAATTTAGATGAAACTCTATCTTATTAATTCATAAATTTTTTATAGATAAAACATAATTTGACAAGTATCAGAAAATTTATACTTCAATTGTTCTTTTATAAGTTATACATTAAAATTAAATAGTCAGTATTCTCGATTTGCCATGGATGAGGATGAATTCAGAAAACAATTTCAAAAAAAATCAGTTTTTAGACAAGCGAGTTCTCTTGATTTAAGTTATGTACCAGAAAAATTATACTGTCGAGATGAAGCTTTAAAAATATTAATTTTCAATTATAGGAGAATTCTAGAGGAAGAAGAACAACCCTCTATAAATTGCTTAATATTAGGAAAAGGTGGAGTAGGAAAGACTTGTACCGCTAGATTTTTTGGAAGAACTTTTAGAACAATAGCAATTGAAAAAGATGTTAATTTATTTATTGAATATTTTAATTGTATCAATTTTCGCTCCAAAAGCAAGATCATCAGAGAACTCCTCGCCAAATATCAGCATGGTAGTGGTAGAGGATTTTCAGATGATGAAGCTTTAAAATTAATTCTTTCACAATTGATACGTAAAAATAGTTATATGCTATTAGTAATTGATGAGATTCATCTTTTAAAATCAGATGATGTTTTAGCATTCCTGGATATTGCTGAAACTTTTGGCCATCAAAATGCGAAATTATCATTACTTTTAGTGTCAAGGAGTAAAGATTGGATGAAGATTGAGACTGAGAGAATATTAAGCAGACTGAATGAAAAAATTATGCTTAAACCGTATAATTTTGATGAAGCCATGCAAATTTTAAAATATCGAAGCGAGATTGCATTAAAAGAAAATGTGATTGATGATGAACTTCTTACAATGATTTCACAGATCGTAGTAGAACACAAAAATATGAGACACGGTATTGAAATTATTAGAAAAAGTGGATCGTATTGTGATAAGGAGAGTTTAATTCGTATTACAGCAGATATAGTAAGAGAGGCTTCCAATGACGTTTATCCTACTTTTCGAAATGATATTGTTGATCAATTAAATGACCAAGAGTTGTTGGCATTATACGGAATTGTACGTTCATTAATTAATAAAGGTGTACCATTTACTTTAGTTGATGACGCATTTGAAGAATACGAAGCTATATGTGAAGCTTACTCACAAGAACCACATGTTAAGATGAGTTTTAGAAAATATGTACGACAACTTACTACATTAAAAATCGTTGCTTCTAAAACAGTAAGAATCGAAGATGCTACTCGAGGAAGACATCTTGAAATAACCTTACTAGATATTCCTGCTGGAAAGTTACTCGAATTATTAGAAGAAATTTTTGAAAGAAAGTTTCGTTCTTAATACAAAATGTTAATTTTACTAACAATAAGACTCTGTTTTAAATTATAACTAAATAGAATTCACTTACAATACATAAATTCTTTAAATTTTTACTTTTAATAATTTTCTTTATCAGATTTTGAGGAGGAAAACCATTCTAGCCATTCTTTTCGACGATTTTTCTGTTTTTGCACTTGATCCACCTCGGTAACATTCTCATTTCTTACTTTTTGCCAATACATATCTAATTCGTGTCTGGAAAGCGAAAGTCCACAAGATTGACATACTACTTGTTTAATAGCCGAATGGTATTTCATGAAGCCTCCGCACTTCAGGTTTAGGCAACAAGCCGCTAACTTTCTGGGCATCGAGCCATTAAAATACCAACCTATTTTTCCTTCTGAGTCATTATTGTATTTATATATTATATTAATAGAATTAATTAGTGTTAAAATATTTTTTGACTCAAATTATTAACTTTAATTATTTGAATCAATTTAACAGAACATATTTTTTATGAAAAGAAATGAAGTCAGACGTATTTTATTTTACAGCTCGAACTCACACCCATAAACAGAGTATGAGTAAATTCAAAGGTCCTTTAGCATTAGAAAAGTTAGGAATTCAGAAAAGAGTTAAAAAAGGAGATAATGTAGTAATAAAAACTCATTTTGGAGCATTAGAAAACACCAGATATCTCCGTCCAAGCTATATACGATTTTTATGCGATTATATAAAAGAATTGGGAGGTAATCCTTCTGTGGCAGAATCTTGTGGATGGGGTGTTCCCGAAAGTATATCAGGAACTCATACAGAATATTCAGGTCGAGCAACAGAAGAGGAATATCTTTTAGATGCCCTTCTTCACGGTTTTACTCCAGAAACTATGGGAGCTCCAATTTTAATGTTAGATGGCAAGGATGGAACTGATATAGAATTACAAAAAATTAATGGAAAATTATTTGAAGAAGTTTTAGTTGCTGGTCGTTTAAGAGAATTCGATTATATGATATTAGCATCTCATTTTAAGGGGCATGCTAATGCTGGTTTTGGAGGAGCAATAAAGAACCTTGGAATTGGATGCGTGAGTAAAGGAGGTAAGGTTGAAGCACACACAGGTAAGACTTTTGAATTTGATTCTGATAATTGTAATCCAGAGTGTATGAATTGTATTAATATCTGCCCTACAAATGCTTTATCTAAAGATAATAATGATAAGCTGGAATTTAATGAAGATCAATGTAAATTTTGTTATATGTGTGCATCAGTATGTAAAGATAAAGTAATTCATATTGGGAGTGTTTCACGTGATGAATTCATTACCCAGTTTGTTGATAATGCCAAAGGTGTAGTTAATTACTTTGGTAAAGATAAAATCTTTTATATCAATTATGCTATAGATATAACCTATCAATGTGATTGTTGTGGTGGTACAGATATACCGTTTGTTCCAGATATTGGGATTTTGGCATCGTTGGATCCTGTGGCTGTTGATCAAGCAACTGTAGATCTTGTACATAAATCTTCAATTATTCCACATTCTGTTCTTTCTGAGGTAGATGGTGTTCCTACTAAAGGACCTCATGAATGGTTTTCCCATACCCCCCGTTTTGATCCCAAAAATGGAGAAATGGATTTCAGTGGGAAAGAATCAAAGCACTGGGAATTACAATTGAAATTAGCCGAAGAAATTGGATTAGGAACAAGAGATTACAATTTAGTTGAAATAAAAATTGAGTCAGAATAATAGACTGCTATTTATTGGTTTTTTACCTATAATTTTTTTCCTTATATAAAAAAAAATTAAAAATAAAATTGAAAGAGCAGATAAAAATTAACTTTTCTCCAAACTAAATTATTTAATATCTAATATTTCTTTTACTAGTTTTTTCTTTTCTTCTAGATTGGCTTGCCTTGAAATCATAATTCTTTGTGCCTGTGGTGAACCTGCTCCATGCATAGATTCTGTCCGATAGCTCACAGAGGCTACGCCCATAGTTAGGTTCTCAATAAATCGTAATACTTTATACCTATCTTCTGCGCATATTCCTTCGCATGTAGTTAAATATTTTTCGATCAATGGACCTATCTCTTTTGATTTAATATCTGCTTCAGATGGCATAGTACATATTATTCCTCCTGCTAAATCTTCAGCCAATCTTCCTATTTCGTAAGGAAATCTGGTAACATTTTGTTTGCATACATTAGCTAACAACATATCCATTTCATAATTTCCTGCTTCTCTTTGAAAACCTAATGAGCTACAAGCAATACCACAACTATATAAAGTCTCATTTAGATGAGTCATCTCAACAAGTTTATCTCTAACATGAGATGCATTTTCTGTCCCATTATACTCTGAAATTAGTGCAGTAGCGCCTATAAGAGCATCCCCAACTCCAACTTTGCATCCACCATAGGATTGTCTGTGAAATCCCGCAAAACGATTTACTAATTCTCCTGAGAATTCAATTTCACCTTTCATGAAAATATTTTTCTTAGGAATAAAAACATCATCGAAGACCACAAAAATCTCTTGACCACCATATTTAAAATTCCCAATATCCAAATTTCCTTCTTCCATCTTTCGAGTATCACAAGATTGTCTCCCATAAATTAATGTTATTCCCTTTTCAGTGGTATCAATTCCAAAACTTACAGCATATTCCTCCTCACCAGGCCTTAATGAAAGAGTTGGCATAATAATTGCTCTATGAGAGTTAAGGAATCCTGTTTGATGAACTTTAGCGCCTCTAACTATGATACCATCATCATTTTCATCAATAATATGTAAATACGCATCAGGGTCTGGTTGATCTTTCGGTCTTTTGCTTCTATCACCCTTAGTATCTGTCATTGCTCCATCAACTATAAGATCTTGGGATTGAACTTCGATCCAATACTTTTTGAAGCGTTCATGATAATCTGAGTTATATTTTTTATCCATTTCATAAGTTACGCTATATAAAGCATTGGCAGTATCAAATCCCACACATCTTTGAAAACAACAAGCTGTTTTTTGTCCAAGTAATCGTTGCATTTTTACTTTTTTAATCAAATCATCTACAGATTGATGAATATGAGTGAATCTGTTTATTATTTCGCCTGTCAAATGAGAAGTGGCAGTCATGATGTCTTTATACTCCTCTATTAAGGCTAATTCATAAATTTTCATTACTGTATTAATTGAAGGTTTTATAATAGGATGATTCCAAAAATCTTTGACTCTTTCTCCAAACAAGTACAAGTTCCTTGGGTGCTTTATACTTGCTAAATACTCTTCAGGGGTTTTTAATGGCATTTTTTTATAAAATGTGTAATTTCTGTTATTTAATAAAAAATCTATTTATTATTAAAAATAACTCTAATATTTGTAAACTATTTTTTTATTTCTAAATAATTTACTTTTTAAAGAGAATCTTCTTGATCAGTAACTTGATGATACTCTTTGGAGTATTTTTCGAGATAACTAATCCTTTTTTCTAAAATTGTCATGGTTTCTATAATGTTATTTAGCACTTTGTTAGTCTCTCTGATTTCATATTGAAGATCACCGAGTTGATTTAGTAAAAATGTCATAACTTTAGATTCTTTGACTGGTTCTGTTAACCAATTAATAATGTTTTGTATTAACTTTCGATTATCTAAAGAATTTATACCTATTTGTGAATTTGTAGTAAATATATCTATATCTCCGAGTACAACAATTTTTCCCTGTCCAAACTCAGCATAAGCGGCTATAATTTGTTGTTTTTCTTCTTCTTTAATCCATTCTTGAGAAGCATTATTATACATTTCTGACCAAACATAATGTTCATTTGTTTTTAATAATGGTTTTACCCCTTTACTTAAAAGTAAGGAACAAGAGCCTCCGATTACGATTTCTCTCAAATTTTTTGTAATTTGATGCTTTAAAAAATCTTGGATATGTAAAATACTTGAACAATTTTGGTTGGGATGATTCGCTTCTTTAATAATATTTTTCTCAAAAAATATACCAAATTTTCCCGCGATATCATTTAAATTGGTTTTTTGAAGATAATCTGAACCATATTCGCTCAATAGTAATAATCCACCACCACTTCTAATATAATCCACAATGTTTTTAATTTCTAAGCTTGAAAAAAAATCATTAATTGGATTACCAATAATCAATAGATCTATATTCTCTAATAATTCTTTTGTGATTTGGCCATTTTCATTCTTTTTAATCCTGACATCTAATCTTTTAAGAAGATTTGTAAACTCTTTAAATTCTTCATCATTTGGGTTTAGCATTTCATTATGAGTGAGATCAATTAAAACTGTTTTTTTTAACATTTTTCCTAAATCCTAAATGACGATTAGCTTAATTTTCTTTAAAAGAGGGCTTTTTTATTATTGATGACTTAATAAAATAAAGTTAAGACTTACAAGAAAATACGAATATAAAAATCATTACCTACGATTTTTATTTCCGTTCCTAGCTACCAAAAATTTTTTAAACTGTATACAATACTCTTTTTTGGATTAAAATAAGAAATTGATTATACAAAAAAATCAAAAGGAATATGAGACATGAGTAATACTATTGCCGTTATAGGCCTTTCGTGGGGAGATTAGTTGAACACCTCGCATACTAACCCTATACGAAGGCAAAGGCAAATTTGTTGATTTTTTAGCACAGAAGGCAGATATTGTCGTTAGATATAATGGAGGAAATAATGCAGGTCATACAATAAATGCCAATGGAATCAAATATAAATTCAAATTAATGCCCTCCGGAGCTCCCTTAGAAAAAGAGGGAGTAATTGCAAATGGTTGTGTTGTTGATCCAAAAGTTTTACTTGGAGAAATTGAAAATCTAAAGAAATTAAATAAATCAATAAATCTAAAACTCAGTTCTACAGCTCATGTGATTTTTCCATTTCATCGTATCTTAGATGGATTAGAGGAAAAAACAAAAGGAGAATATGCAGCAGGTACCACAAAGAGAGGAATCGGTCCTGCATACTCTGATAAAGCAGCTCGGTGGGGATTAAGAATCTTTGACTTGATAAATCCTGAAATCTTAAAACCAAAACTAGAAAAATTGTTTAAAATTAAAAAGGAACTTATACATATTTACGATCCTGATTGGGTTGGTAATTTAGAAAAGATTTACGAAGAATATAAATCTTATGGCGAAAAATTAAAACCTTATGTTATTGATACGGCGTATTACTTGAATAAGGTTATTGATTCTGGTAAAAAAGTTCTTTTTGAAGCAGCTCAAGGAAATCTTTTAGCACTTGATTTTGGGATGTATCCATATGGTACTTCTTCTAATGCTAATGCTTTAGGTATTTGTGCTGGAACAGGTATTCCACCAAAAAAAATTGGAAAAATAATCGGAATAGTAAAAGCATATACCTCTCGGGTAGGTGAGGGTATATTCCCCACAGAATTATTTAATAATATAGCTGAAAAAATTCGGGAGCAAGGTCAAGAATATGGTACTGTAACTGGAAGACCACGAAGAGTAGGATGGCTAGACCTTTTCAATATCAAATATGGAACGATTATTAATGGTGTTGATAAAATAGTTATCACTCTTTTAGATGCTTTACAAGGGATCAATCCCATTAAAATTTGTACTGGTTATAAATTAGATGGAGAAGTTCTCGAAAGTTGGCCTATTCAGCATGAAATTATTGAAAAATGTACTCCAATTTATAGAAGTTTTAAAGGTTGGAATGAATTATCCAGAGAAAAATGGAGAGAAATTGCAAAGAAGGGATATGATGCATTACCAAGTACTATGAAATTATATCTTCAAGCAATTAGAGAAGAACTTAAAATAGATATAGCGATGATTTCAATCGGTCCTGATCGAGATGAAACTATAGTTTTAGATTCTAATATCTTTTAGAAAGAGTAGCATAATTTAAAACTCTAAAAAGTAAACCACTATTTTTTTACTCTTTTTAAAAAAGAAAAAATTAAGAATTTTTATATCGTTCTTAATTTGAATTCTTTGCCACAATAATAACAATGTGCTATCCCTGTTGATAATAATAATTGACCCATAGATTCAGTAGTTTTTTGACCGCATTCTGTACAATAACTAGGAACTTTTATACTGTCTTTACCAATAAAACTTTTGTTGTATATACGGGGAATTGCTTGAATTTCGGTACTTTTGGGAGGTTCTTTCTCTTCTTTTCGGGATTTACCAGTAATTGCATAAGATAATGCTTGAAATAATTTGTAGAGTCCCAAAAAGAGATATTTTAATAGATAATAAATTCCTTTAAAAAGATAATATAGCAAATATCCAACTCCTTTTAAAATGTAATAAACTAAAATAAGTGCTAATATGGTAAGTGCAATAAGCCCAATAATTAATAATACTTGGCCAAATAAAGGTAAATTTAAATACCACCCAATTGGATCGTCCCATATTACATTCCAAGGATTTTGGAATATACTCCAATTGACCATATTCTTGAAATCAACATTCATTTTAATTCCCATTTAAAAATAATTAAAAACATAATAAAAAAAAAATGGAGTCCAGTTATTATCAAGAGGTTATTTTTAAAAAATTCGTAATTTTACTTAAAACAAATTAAGCCAAAACGATAAACATAATTAGTAGGCGGCCATTCAATTTTTAGATTTAATCTTTGAACGGTTTTTGATACATCTATTCCTATGGCTTCCATTGAATATCTTTTTTTATTGGGATACCGACAAGGCTTACCTGAATCATATGTACATCCCCTATCAATCTCATTAAAGCAAATTCGGCAAAATCCATCCCATAAAATAAATTTTTCATTATATGAACCTTGATAAGTTTCAATAAATATATAAATTTCTTCTTCTAATCTATCCCGTAAGAAATTATTCATGAAAAGCTTATTCTTGATACGATTTTTACTTCTTTTTGGGTGTTTTAATTTCTCTTTTTTAATGTATTCATTTAAATCAAAAATAGAATAAATGAGATAAAATTTTGTATATTGAGAAACATCTTTTTCTAAATATGGAGCTACTGGTGGACAAGCCCAGGAATGTCCATAACTAGGACATTTAAAATTAGGATTTACACAATAAGTTTGCACTTTGGTATCAAAAACTATATCTTTTAAATTTATTTCTAGGAAAGGCAAGAGAAGTTCTAATATTTTTAATTACATTGTTAAAAATTCAATTATTTAAAATCTTTTCTTCACATACACTCTTGGAACAAGCTGAAAAAAATAATATTTTTTTTAAGAAATAAATAATAAAAGAGATTATTAGAAATATTCATTTTAAATTTAAATACTGATGTGATTAAAATGAAATTATTAAAAGATAAAAGAAGTATTTTATTAGATGCTGCAAATCAATTTTATACTCATGTTCTGAAAGGCTCAGATTTACTTAATGAATGTATTAACGATTTAATTGCAGATAAATTAAACAAGGATAAGTTAGACCAAGTAATAAAATTTGAACATGAAGGTGATATTGCAAAAGAAAAATATATTAATATTCTCTATAAGGATAAGCGAGCTCTTCCATTTTTGATTGAAGATCGGTACAGACTTATAAAGTATCTAGATATTATTTCAGATAAATCGGAGGATCTTGCTCGTGGATTGAAAGTTTTTCCCTTTGAATTTTACGATGATATAAAGGAAGATATGAAACGTCTTAACGATATATATGAAGAAACGATTAAGATTTTAATTGAAATGATACAATTAATGGAAACCGATTTTAAAACAGCTTATGAAAAATCATTCAATATAGAAACACTAAAGAGAAGTGCTCGTGATTGTAAATTTAAGATCCTTGGATTAATATATAAAAAATCAGAAGAAAGGTCTCTTCGTATATATTTAACCTCGAAAATATGTATAAAATTGTATGATATGATTGAAAGAGCTGAAGAAATTAGCGATTTTCTCAGAAGTTTGATTGTGAAATATCCAAGTAAATAATTAGGGGCGATTTAAATGGCTTTTTCTGTTATTCTAGTCATTTTTTTGGTATTAGCGATAATAATCGCATTTGGTATTGGTGCGAATGATGAGACTTTTGCTGGAATCTACGGTTCAAGAATTCTAAATATGAAATATATTCTGATCTTAGCTACAGTTTTTGCAATAACAGGTGCTTTTATACTGGGTGAGGCAGTAAGTAAGACTGTGGGAAAAGGTATTTTGGGTCCTCCTCCACCACAGGAAGATCTTGATTATGCAATCGTCATAACCATTTTAATATCTACCGCCATTTGGTTGATATTATCTTCAGCATTAGGGTTACCAATCTCAACTACTCATGCAACAATCGGAGCTGTTATAGGGCTTGGAATAATTATCCCAAATGCTAGTCTTGACTTGCTGAAAATCACTGAATTAAGCGTCTGGTGGATTTTATCTCCAATTATTGGATATATCGTCTCTTTCTTCGTTTTTAAGCTTATGCAAAAATATAAAGTTAAACATTTGAATGGATTTCAAAGCTTAGAAAAAAATGAAAAAATTTTCACTTATATAGTTTTAATAGTTATTTGCAT